>VMFT01000021.1 GCA_007376195.1 Parcubacteria group bacterium Gr01-1014_29
GACTTACGCGTTTGGATGCAGTTCGAGGCGCGAGCGAGGATTGCGACCAAGCTGTATGTATAATACTGCGCGGGAGCAAACGAGCGAAACAACGAAGAAATGTGCCGATTGCGTAAGTCCTAATTATTGTTCGCCCCATCCGCTCTTCTTCCATACGCCACTCGGACCAACCGGAAACAACAAGCTCTCAAGCCCACTTTCATAAATAACCTGCGCCGTGTTTGAATCTAAATCATGAGAAAAAAACTCGGGCTCCGGCTGATATCGAGCGCCGCGGGTAAGATTTCCAATTCCCACCTCTCCCGCAAAGAGCTGTTTTAAGACCGCAACAAGTTGTGGCCATTCATGCGGAGGAGTATCAAAATAAGGACAAACAACCCAATTCGCACTCTTTCCGTTATGATAGTAACAGCACACCGCATATGTCCGCTGTGTCGTAAGGAAAAAAAGTCCACCCTGGGACACCAATGCAATCTCCCAGAGCTCTGTCCGGCCATCTCCATATAATTTCAAAACCCGCAGGTGGTTACTGGTATATTCAGTGTGCGCAATATTCTTGAGACTTACTTTGATTGGCACTTTCTGCTGGTAAAGTCGCCCGGACCCATCAGGATCCTCAAATGGCAACAAATCTTTTTTAAGGACGACATTCTTCTTGCCGTCCACATCGATACCAAACCCGTTTGAACCGTTGCGAATCTTCGCCTCAATAATGGCTGTGTCTGTCGGATTGAGCCCACCCACAAAGCCATCATTTTCCGGCTGGACCCGCTCACCATTGACAAATAAAGCAACGACAACTCCAGGAATATGTTCCATCACACACCTCCTTCAGATTTTGCTCTATTCTATAGCATAAAAGTTGTTTTGTCAACCCCGTTTAGAAATCACGAACACAGCTCACTTTTTATTCTCTAAACAGAATAATTTCTTGCTTCTCTCCTCTGAAAGCATAAACCGAAATAATATGTTCGTGTTCTATTTTTAACGGGGTCAACCCCTGCCGTTTCTCCTCCCATTTCCATTCCCGGTGCCAAAAAACGCAATGAGTTCCGAAAGAAGCTTGTCCGCTATTGCAAAAGCCTCTTTTTTAGAAACACCATCTTTTGGATCCACTTCTGGATAAAACGGATATACAATATCGCCTCTCCAGCCCTTTTGTTGCGCACGCACACGACCGTGAGAACTCTTTGTATCAATGAAACAAAAAAGACTACCGTTGCTTTCCGAGAGCACGCACCACTGATCAAGTCCTAGGTTGTCTATTTTATAACCTTCTGCATACATCTTGTGCCATCCGTATTCCGTCACATCCCCTCGTTCATAAAGAAGACGCAAAAGATACGTTACAAACATTTCAAAACGTTCTGATCGTTCTTTCGTTTCCGCATATTGCACTATATCGCGTATTTCTTGTTCCGTTTGCAACAAACGGTTTGACAGAATCTCAAAATCACGAATCTGCCGCCGAATAACGGCCCGTTCTATTTCCCCATTCCGCCGATAGGGTTTGCGTATGGGCACTACTTTCGGCAAAAAGCTGCCTGATCGCGGTTTGATGCCGTCTTCCATAAAGTACCTCCGGTTATTTTTCAACGAAATCGTGAACTTTCTCACGTCAACCCCTACCATACAATAGGTGTGGATAACAAGCAAGTATAATTCTATTTTATTTTGTATAATTGGAATATGGTATTTCCTCAATTTAAGCTGTGGTATAGATATAAGCTTAAATTGCGGAATGATTTTATTCACTTTGTTACATAAAATCACATGCCTCGAAATAAAAAATTCACATCCGATAATCGCGACGCGCTTGAAATTTTGCGCGATGCTTTTACTGACGTCGAAACACCCCATGTTGCGGAATTGGGAACACGCGCGATGAAGGCGCGGACAGTTGCTGAAGATCCTTATCGAGAAAAAGTTTCCGACGAAGATCGTCTCAACCAAAGAAAAGAAGCCGGAATAAAACGGCAAGCAGGCAAAGCAAAAAAACGTAATCCTTATGATTCTTCTGAAGAAACGGGAGAATTGGCAACATTTTGGAGCGAGCCTCCAGAACCAAAAATTGAAGGAGAAGAAGCAAAACCAGAAGAAATCCAGTTGGATCAGCCACCCTCACCGCCACTGGAACAAAGTAAACCTCCCCTATCTGAAACACCACTTCAAGAGAAACCACAAAGAAGATCGCCTAAAATAACACGGGATCCCAGTTCCGTACACGAACTTAGAAAAGAAACAGCACGAAAGACAATTGATATCGGTTTGCTAGATCAACTTCATCAACGCATCAAAAACATGGAAAGCGCGGAACTTCCCCCGGAGGATCGCGCCAAACTTGAGGCAATTCGCGAGAAGTACGAAAAAAAGATAAAAGAAGCTACTGCCGGCCCTTCAGAATGGGAAAAACAAAATGAGGGTGGCCCTGATGTTTCAGAACAGCCATTACAAACTGAAAAAGACATCAAAACATACGCCGAGGAGCTTGCGACGCAAATTATAAACCCGTCAACTGCCGAAACCGAAGTTGAAGTAACACAAAAACGGCGCAAAGGAAGCTCAAGTGGAAATCAACCGTCATCATCTCCCGATGCCACAAAAGATAAAGAGAGTGCAATTACCCGAGAAAAAAGAGAAGCTGAAATAGAAATCCGCGCGCAACATCTCGTAGAAATGGTCGCAAACCGGCCCACGACTGAAAGGAAAAAGACGAATATTGAGATGTGGGCAGAAAACGTGAGAAATCAGGCGCAGAGTGATGAAGAAAATCTCCTTGTGGACGAAGTTAAAAAACGCGCCATTAAAATTGTAGAATCGCAAACACAGCCATCACCCGCTTTCGCAGAGTTACCGCCTTCTCCTCCGGAACTAGTAGGACAAGAACCAGTTGAAAAAGTATTAAGACAGGAACGGAGAAATCAAGCTATATATGACAAGTTGACCGCCCCTGATCAACAACCCGCAGAAAGCGAAAGCCCGGAAGATGGTGCGCGTGTTGAGCAATATAAACAGTTTCTTGCACAAAGAGAAGTCGAACACTACCAGAACGACATCACAAAAATGGAAGGACGCATGAGCCAGCTCTACGCCGAAAAAACAAAAAACGGAAAGCCGGACTTGGAAGCAATTGACCGGTTGCACCGTGCCATAGAAATTGCGAAGGCAAGCCGGAGTGCCACCAAAACTCCCGAAGAAAAAGGAACCCAGAGCCATACACCAATTGAAGACGAACTTGGCCGCTGGGAAAGCGAGGGAGGCGCAACGCCGCTTGAAAAAGCTCCAGATCTCGGTGGCGTGGAAGCGCAACTCGAAGAAAATCTCGCAAAAGTAAATGGAGAAACAAGCGGGGAGAAAAAAGAAACGGAACCAAAACAAGTCCTTACACAAGAAGAAACGGATGCCATACTCGCAAGCGCACCAAAAGAAGAGCCATCAAAAATAACAAGGGACGAAGATAAAAAATCAGAGAAAACGAGAGCTGCCAAAGCATGGACGGAGTGGACCGCAAAAGAAACGGAGAAAGAAAAACAACAAGTGGTGGTGGACAAAAAAACGAAAGGAGCCCACAAAGCAGCTATGCGTTCCCCGCAACCGCTTTCACCGGAAGATTTGCCAAAAGGAAAAGAAGAAGCTCGCGAGGATCACATAAAAACCTTTGAAGAAAAAACGGCCGCGCTCGAAAAAACCATAATAGAAAATGGCGGCACTCGGGAAGAAAAAGACGAACACATAGCACGCCGAACCGCACAAAAGTATGGCTATGATCTTGCCAAAATGACAGGGCAACTTGCATGGCTTCAAAAACCTGAAAATAAAACAAGCAACGTCCTAAAAATACAATATCTCGAAACTGCATGCCAATTAGTAAAAACAGAAATAGGCGAAACCCCGCCGGTAGAAGCACCATCTGCACCCGAAGCAAATGAGAAGATGGGTATGCTAGGACCCTTGGGCTCTGCAGAATTTAAAAAATCAATCACCGATGGACTTGAGGCAATAGAGAAAGACTATAAGGCCGGGAAGATCACTCCTGAAGTCTACGCGGACCTAAAAGCAAAGTATACGGGAATACTAGAGATAATGACAAGCACTGCCGCAGAAGCCGCACCTGTCGGAGAGAAGAAAATAGAATCACCCGAAGTGAAGAAAAATATTGACAATCTCTTGCAAGGGCGATTCTTGGATAATGAACAAATCCGAGCGCTGGCTGCGCAAGTTATCAAAGCTCGCGCCGCCATGATGACGGCATACCCAAGCATACTTGCTAATCGCAAACGCGCTTGGTTTTTGAAACGGGCAGAACAGATACGGATCGGAGGTGAGGCCCCAGAAGAAGTCACATATGAAAACACACTCAAAAATTTAATTTCCACTATGGAGCAGACGCACAGGAGCGAGTTGGCGGGAAAAGGACTTACTGAAAAGCAGGTACGAGCGGATGTTGTGCGTTTAGTTACCGGCACTTTATTTCCTGAAAAGCAGCTTACTCAAGAACTCCGCGAGCGCGCAGCACCGGAATCATGGACCGGTACATTTGCGAAATGGGGCCAACGATATGCGGCGATATACGAAAAACCATTCCGCGCGATGGGATTAAGTGAAGCTAAGGTTCAAAAATATGGCAAGAATCTTCGCATTCTGGGTACTGCCTCGCTGATGACAGTTGGAGCAGGAAGCCTCTATTTAGGACTTGCCGGTAGTGGTCTTGCAGTCTATGGTGGCAAGCGTCTAGCTATGTCGGCTATGAGTACCACCCTCATGGGACCCGCGTATGCGTTTATCGCCAAAGGCAGCGACCGGCTCACCAGACGCGGCGTTGCTAGAATAGAGAAAGAGGTGCAAAAAGGTCTCCTTGCAGAAAAAGAAACAAAAGAACGTCTAGACTCTGTAACTGAGCATCTATTTAAACAAAATAATAAAATAGACAGGAAGATAGCAAAGAAATTTGTGAATGAAAAACGTTGGAAGTGGGCTGGGATCATAGGCACTGCCGCGTGTATTGGCCTTGCTTCAAGCGAAGCTTTGGGAAACGTAGAGGATATTGCGGGTGTGCGTTCTAGCACAGTGGATCAAATCAATCTCGAGCGCCGTGCCCTTGATCAGGCTCTGCATCAAAAAGCATTCGCGAATGCCGATGAGCTTTATCGACTCAAGCATGCGGGGGGAGTTCATCCAAGCGGAAGCGCGGGTCCGGTCCTACCTGAAGCTGTGCCGCGTGGAGGGAGTGTTCCGGCAGAGGTGTTAACCGACGCGCGAGGAACAACAAAAATGGATTCCGAAGGACTTGTGTCATCAGAAATCGGCGGTCCCATGAGCAAAGGTGATGTGGTGTTTCCAGATGTGGAAAGTGCTGCCAAAATACCGTCAGATACTCTAATCTCATCAGAAATCGGCGGTCATATGGACAAGGGCGATGTGGTGTTTCCGCATGTGGAAGATGCAGGAACTGACGTGTTAATAATGGAAAACTTAAAAAAGTTCTACGATGCCTCCACAGAGGGCAAAGCGGCTATTATTGAGCACAACAGCAACATGTACAACACCACGCGTGGATTCGTAAGTAGCGGCGCAATGACCGAGGACCAATGGCGCTATGCATGGACACACTCCGAACTTTTTGATCGTGTGCACGCTGGTGATAGAATACTTATTGAAGATACACCAGGAGGGGAAGTCTTCCATGTGATCCCGGATTCCAAACTCCCTCTCGGAGCTAAAGCCCTAGAGGCCCTAACTGGAGATGGCAAAAAATTAACTCCGGTTATTGAACACGCCGTGGATAAAAATCTCGGCAAGCCGTCGGTGAGTGCGGCCTTGAACCATGCCGCTGAACAAATCTCCACCCGCCCCGCCGCTGATTTAGCTGACGAGATTTCTAAGACAGAGCTAGCCGGAGGCAAAACCCTAGCCGAGGCGTTCCAAACAGAAGCCACGGCAGACACATTCGCAAAACGTACCCTCCCGCAACAAGAGGCCTATCTACATACGGTGGAAGACAGTCTCGCAAAATTGCGCCAAGCTATTGAAACTTCTGACCCTTCGGTGCAATCCTCGTACGAACCGCTGGCTGCCAATACCGAAAAATTACTTGCCGACCTGCGAGCAAACACCTCATACATAGAGAATACGAAAGCCTGGCACCAGTTGGAAAGCCGCTTGGGAAGCGAAGCGGGGCTCACTAGAGGTCAGTTTGAAACCATTGCTAATAACTGGACAGTGGGTAAGTACATGAAATTTGATGAGCATAGCTTAGTGGGCAATGACCCTACCCATGGATCGCTTGAGTATGCAATGCAAACAAACGGACGCGCCATCCACGAGCACCTCACTACATATATAGAGGGTAAAATCGGCGTGGTCGCGGAACAACTGCAGCAAGACGTGCGACGCATGAAGCTTGGTGAATTTTTGAAATTATCAATCGCAAAGTAATCTTTTATATTTTATCAACATAACAACTAACTCATCTCATATGCCTCTCTCCACACAACTCCAAGCCGCGTTTGACACCAATCTCATGGCCGAGCTCGGGTTTGACGATTTGCCCACCGACGAAAAGATGAAAATGCTCGAGACCATGGGCGAAATTATCAATAAAAATATTGCTCTTCGGATGTTCGAAGAGCTCCCTGACGAGCGCGCCAAAGAGCTTAAGACTTTACTTACCAGCTACGCCGACGACCCGGAAAAGCTCGAATTCTTCTTCCGCCAAGAGCTGCCTAATTTTGATGAGATTGTGAAAGAAGAAGTAGCTCTCTATAAGCAAGACCTTCTAGACAAGTTCGACAAGGACAAAAAATAATCCCTTTTTCTTGAGGGGTTACTTCTAACGGGGCTATTGACTTTTGCTACACGATATAGTACAATGTAACAAAGTTGGTTTTTGTTGACATTGGAACAAATTTGATGGACGACCTGCGCCCATCGTAACACCTCATGAAAGGAGGAGTATCATGGATTGGAAACGTGTTATTGGTGGAGTCTTTTGGGGTTCGATGCTACTCGCCGCCATTCTCGTGGCAGCATCGATGGGCTGTGCAACCCCAAAACGAATTGAACAGATTCTGGACGAGCGCTTCGTCCCTCTGCAACAACAGGTCACTGTTGTTGAAAAGAAAGCTGATCAGCTCGCGGCCTATACGGCCCAGGGGTTTAAGGAGACAGACGAGCGGTTTCAGCAACTGGCTGAGCGCCAAATCGAGTTCCAGGGTCAGACAAAGCAGGAATTCGATCAACTGCACGGTAAAACAAATTCGATCTTCCGCGAGTTACCGCCCCTCAAGAAAGAGGTGCTTGGCCTCCGCAAGGAAACAAAAGAGGCCCGAGCCGAGGCGGCAAAAGCCCACGGCGATTTAGGGACAGCAGTTACTGGTGTTGACGGCAAAGTTGAGAAGGTCCAAACGGACCTGACAACCCATGCCACTGACACCAAAACTGCGGTCGGCACTATCGACCGCAAGATCGACGATGCCAAGAAGGTTATCGACGCCGCTGCAGCGCAGGTCAACCGCATCGAGACAAAAGTTGACGACACGAAAAACGTCGTTGACGCGACTGACGGCACAGCCACACGCATTGAGACTGCAGTCGGCACTCTCAATACGGGGGTGGCCGGATTGGCCCACAGCGCCGATGCAGCCGCGATTGCCGCACGCGACGCCGCGACCAATGCTGGCACTGCCGCTAGCCTCGCAGGTAATGCTGCTACGCAAGCGAGTGGTGCAGCCACTGCGGCGGGCACGGCAGCATCCGCAGCGAATAGCGCTGTAAGCGCCGCAGTTACAGTGGAGGCGTCTGCCAACACTGCGGCTGCTGGAGCAAATGCCGCGGCCACAAAGGCTGACGCCGCTGCGACCGCAGCTACAGACCTCCGCAAGGCGGTTTGCAGTATGCCAGGCATCACCTGCTAGCCCTCCCCACCCCACCCCTCCGTTAGTTGATAGTTCCCACCGTACTATAGGCCGAGACTTCCAAGTCCCGGCCTACATTTTTTTAAATAGAAACGCGACAAACACCCCTTTTGTGCCAAGCCGAGCTACTCACAACTTCGCTGCGCTCGTGTGCGAAGCTCGGCTAGTCACATCCGTGGTTTCTCGCAGAGAGTTATGTTATACTTTGCATATGATTGTTTCCATTTCAAAATCAGATCTCGAACAAAAACTTGAGGAGACAGAACTGCTGTTTAATAAAGCGAAAAACAAACAGGAGCGGACCGTTTTGCGAGAGCGTGCCTATTGGCTACGTCAAACCATAGACAACGAAGACCCTGCCAGTGTTTTGGAGCGCGCGTATATGTTCTGGAAAAAAACTAACGGCTCAACCGGACTTGAGCCGCCAGAACCGGAGGAACCAAAACCCGCCCAAGCAAACATACCTGCCATCAGCAACGCAAGTGATATTACCGTGCAACGAGGAGATACGCTCTGGGGCATACTGTATCGCGAATTAGAACACGGCGAGCGGCTTGATGACCGGCAGATTGCCGACATTTTTAAGCGGCTCCCGCCCGCAGCGCAAACACATTTTATTGACGCCGTTGAAGACCGCATCCACACGCTGGTAGAGGAAGAAATGCGGATAAAATCAACCGAAACAGGCACAGACAAAACGACGTCATTTCGCATAACCAATACAAACGCACTACCAGTAGGTGCATCCATCACACTGGATCCCGTACTAAGAAACGAAGCGGAACTTTTGCATCTCGTGGAAAAAACAAAAGAAATCGCGTCCGTAAAAGAAAAACTGATCCAAGAAAACAGCAAAAAAATATCCGACTGGCTGCATTATCATCAAATAGAACCTAAAACGGAACTGAAACTTGAGGAAGTGCTGTTCGGGCAAGATACTGTTCGTGACCTTGCGAAAGAGGCACCTGATGAAATTCGGCATTATATTCGCAGGGCGGAACAGGGCGCTGATCTTCCTGTAAACGAATCAGCCATCGTGGCAGAATGGCTTCCACTTTATGAACGTAACATACGTGACCGGCTTCTCCTCTCAACAGCCGCATACGTCCGCGCCCGCTCGCTCTCGGTGGAAGAGCTTCTTGAAGCGGTACCGGCGGATTCAAAGCAAATCGCGCTTGTTGCAAAAAGTGTCGTCCGCCGAGACATTCTGTCTGTGCCGGAAGATGAATTCTGGAAACGCGTACGCATAGCCCAGATCATCCGCGCCTACACGTTTGGAAAAGAATTGCGGCTCATAAACGTCCGTCAGTTTTTCCGCAGTATTGTTGAATAGGCAGAAGAACGATATAGTATTCCTCATGAATACAGAGGTTATTTTTGCAAATGCGTTCAACCATATTGACACGGTGGGTCCGCGCGCCCTCGCGCATCTCCGAGAACATTTCGGATCATATGAAACCGCCTGGCGTTCCGGGAACAGCAATTTCATATCCGCGTTACGCAATATATCAGACGCCGATGATATTGCGCAAAGACGCGCTGCCATAGATCCAACTGTGGCATATAGGCATGTAGAAGAACTTGATATTGCGCTTCTTCTTGAAAACGACCCCGTGTTCCCACCGCGCCTTCGCGAAGTAACGCCTGCCGTAGCATGCCTCTATGTCCAGGGCGCACTGCCCGATTGGAATACACCGTCGCTTGCCGTTGTAGGCACACGCATGCCAACGACATACGGCCGGGAGGCATGCCGTTCTCTCGTAGGCCCTATTGCCGCATCGGGAATTTCCATTATATCGGGGCTTGCGGTAGGCATAGATACCGAAGCGCATAAAGCTTGCCTTTCTCAAAAAGGAAAAACCATTGCCGTTCTTGGATCCGGCATCGCGCGCGATTCTTTGTATCCGGCCGTAAACAAACACCTTGCCGATCAAATTGTCGCCGAAGGAGGGGCCATTGTTTCGGAGTATCCGCCGTGCCGTAAAGCAACCCAGTGGACATTTCCGCAAAGAAACCGTATCATCGCGGGGCTTGCCAATGCGGTGCTTGTGGTGGAGGCAAAGCAAAAAAGCGGCGCGCGCATAACGGCAAGCCTTGCTCTTGAGCTAGGCCGTGACGTACTTGCCGTGCCCGGATCGATATTCTCCGCAAACTCATGGACGCCTCACGCGCTCATTCGCGACGGCGCGGTCCCTGTTACAACAGCAGATGACATATACCAGGCTCTTGGTATCCTATCGCCGGGCGGTACACAAACCGGTGCGGAAGAACTGCCCGAAGCGCAGGCGGTACTGGACTGTCTCGCAGAACCAATGTCAGCAAATGATATTGCGCGTTCAGCACGAGAAGACATTTCCACAATTCTCCGTACGCTCGCGCTTCTTGAAATACATGGTAAAGTAAGAAATATAGGAAACGGAATATATAGAAGAATATGAAAACCCTTGTTATAGTCGAGTCTCCCACGAAAGCGAAAACCATCTCCCGTTTTCTCGGGAAAGATTTTGTCGTGGAATCGAGCTACGGTCACGTGCGCGATCTCCCTTCTTCCACACTCGGCATAGATGTGGAAAACAATTTTGAACCGAAATACGTCATACCAAAAAAAGCGCGCGCGCAAGTAAAAAAACTTAAGGAGCTTGCCGCCACGTCAGACCACATTATACTTGCGACTGATGAAGATCGCGAGGGAGAAGCCATTGCTTGGCATTTAGTCCAAGCGCTTAGCCTAGAAGCGAAAAGCGAAAAGCGCCCGGCCTCGCCTAAGACAAAGCGAGTCGAGGCGGGAAAAGCGAAAAATATTGAGCGGATTGTTTTTCATGAGATTACAAAAAGCGCCATTGAGGATGCCTTAAAGCACCCGCGCGCGATTGACATACACTTGGTAGACGCCCAGCAAGCGCGGCGGATCCTTGATCGCATCGTAGGTTACAAGCTCTCGCCATTTCTTTGGAAAAAAGTAGTACGCGGGCTTTCGGCCGGGCGCGTGCAATCTGTTGCGGTGCGTCTCGTGGTGGAACGCGAACGCGAAATAACCGCGTTCAGGCCGCAAGAATATTGGAGCATAACAGCGCATTTCAATGACACACAACCGTTCTCGGCAGAACTTAATCGCGTAAATGGAAAACAGCTTGAGAAACTGGCGCTTGCCTCAAAAAAACAAACAGATGAAATAATCCGCGATCTTGAAAACGCGCCCTATACCGTCCTTGCGCTTGAGAGAAAAACGGTTCAGCGCATGCCTGCCCCGCCCTTTACCACGAGCACCTTGCAGCAAGCAGCATCCCAACGGCTTGGCTTCTCGGCACGCCAAACTATGCGCATTGCCCAGCAACTATACGAAGCTGGTCTCATCACCTATATGCGCACCGACTCGCTTAATCTTTCTGCCCAAGCCCTGCAAGCCGCGCAAACATTCATACAATCTGAATGGGGAGACGCATATGTACTCCCCGCGCCGCGCGTTTATAAAACAAAGTCAAAAGGCGCGCAGGAAGCGCATGAAGCTATCCGCCCCACCGACATTGCGCACACACCCGCATCGCCCAAGTCGCAACTGGACTCAAACCAATACAAGCTCTATAACCTCATTTGGCAGAGATTTGTCGCCACACAAATGCCCCCGGCACTATTTGAGGCAACCACCGCAGATATAGAAGCGCGTGGTAAACAAGCCGTATATGGATTTCGCGCAACGGGCTCTGTTATGAAATTTGACGGATTTATAAAAGTATATCCCATAAAAACAACTGACACGCTGATCCCCGCGCTCACCGTCGGCGAACACCTGTCATTGGAGCGCCTCCTGGCACAACAGCATTTCACCGAACCGCCACCGCGCTACTCTGAGGCGTCTCTTATTAAAATCTTGGAAAAAAATGGCATAGGCCGACCCTCAACATATGCTCCCACCATCGGCACCATTCAGGAACGCGGATACGTAGAAAAAAACGACGCAAAGCGCTTTGTGCCAACCGAAATGGGAACCATGGTAAACGACATTTTGGTAGAACACTTTCCCACCATTGTTGACGTGCAATTTACCGCAGGCATGGAAGAGGAACTTGACAAAATAGCGGAGGGGGGACTTGAATGGGTACCGGCAATACGCAAATTTTACGAGCCGTTTGAAAAAAACTTACAAAATAAATACGAGACCGTGCAAAAACAAACCACGGACGAAGCAACCGGCGAAACATGCGAGAAATGCGGAAAACCGATGATTATTAAACACGGCCGCTTCGGGAAATTTATCGCCTGCTCCGGATTTCCCGATTGCCGCAATACAAAACGCACGCCGGAAGCAACTCTCGGCATACACTGCCCCAAGTGCAAAGAGGGTGATGTCATACAGCGCCGGTCAAAGCGCGGCAAGACATTTTATGGCTGCAGCGCATACCCCAAATGTGATTTCGCCATGTGGGACAAACCGACCGGTGAGCAATGCCCGCATTGCGGATCGCTCATGGCAGAAAAAGGAGACAAAAAAGTTTGCTCGAACAAGGAATGTCGGGGTTAGGCTTTAGGCTCTAGGCGTTAGAAATAATCTCTAGAGCCTAGAGCCTATTTGCCTAGCGCCTATATCATGGAATGGCAACAATTCAATAACAAACTAACCGAATTAGGTTATTCATCAAACGACCGCGAATTCATTGAACGGGCTTTTTCTTTCGCAAAAAAAGCGCATGAAGGCCAAAAACGCGCTTCAGGAGAACCTTATTTCATTCATGCGGCAGCCGTTGGTATGTATGTCGCCGAGCTCAAGCTTGATACGCACGCGGTAGCCGCGGCCCTGCTCCATGATGTCATAGAAGACTGCGGCATATCGCGCCAAGACATCGCCCGCGTGTTTGACGACGAGACGGCATTTTTGGTAGAAGGCACGTCAAAGCTCGGCAAGGTACGGTACCACGGCATACAGCGAAAAATTGAATCGCTCCGGAAAATGTTTCTCGCGGTTGCCCAAGATGTGCGCGTAGCCCTCATAAAACTTGCCGATCGCCTCCACAACATGCAGACAATCAAATACATACGCCCCGACAAGCAAAAACGGATCGCGATTGAAACGCTTGAAATATACGCGCCAATCGCCTACCGTCTGGGGATAGGAACCATAAAAGGAGAACTTGAAGATCTTGCGTTTCCTATTGTGCACCCTGACGAATATATGTGGGTACGGCAACAGACAGAGCGACGCGTACCGGAAGGAGAACACTACCTGCGGGAACAAGTAAAGCCCGTTCTTGAAGAAATGCTGAGCGTGGAAGACGTGACGCCGGTACTTATTGATTTTAGAAAAAAACATCTCTACAGCTTATGGAAAAAACTCCTGCGCTATGATATGGACTTTGCGCGGATAACTGACTTGCTGGCTATGCGCATTGTCGTAGAGAACATAGAAGACTGCTATCAGACATTGGGTATCATACACCAGCTTTGGAAACCGCTCCCTGGCCGTATCAAAGACTATATCGCCCTCCCCAAGCCAAACGGCTACCGAAGCTTGCACACAACTGTTTTTTGCATTGGAAACAAAGTGACAGAGTTTCAAATCCGCACGCGAGATATGCACCGAGAGGCAGAAAGCGGCATTGCGGCTCACTGGGCATATACCGAAACCGACAAACCGAGACAAGGAAGCATGGTGGAACAACATATGGCGTGGGTGCATAAACTTTCAGACTGGCAGAAAGAAATGAGCTCTTCCAAAGACGAACAAGAGTTTTTGGAATCACTCAAAATAGATTTCTTTAAGGACCGTATTTTCGTCTTGACGCCAAAAGGAGAAGTCATTGATCTCCCTGTGGGCGCAACACTAGTGGACTTTGCGTATGCGATCCATTCTGACATAGGCGACCACATGACAGGCGCTAAAGTAAACGGCAAGTTGGCACCATTTGACCGCGAACTTATTTCCGGAGAAACGGTGGACATACTGACGCAAAAAAACCGGAAACCAAACACCGAGTGGCTTATGTTCGTAAAAACGTCTATCGCAAAAAACCGTATCCGCGCGGCCGTCAGGAAAGAATCGCCCGATTACTTGTTGACAGAAACCGCGCGGCGGCAGAAAAAAATATACTGCCAATTTACCATAACTGTCCGGGATCGTGTGGGGCTTCTGAAAGATATAACGGCTATTTTTTCGGCATTTCGCATCAATATCCAGCATCTCGCCATAAACACAAAAAACAAAACATACCCGGAGATCGCAGTGTCGGCACAACTGCGGGATACCAAACAAGCGGAAAGTCTTGTTACACGCATAAAGAACATCCGTGGCGTAGAAGAGGTTTCTTTCAAATCGTAAACGTAGGAAATTCGTCCGAAACACCTGCTGGCCCCGACGGTAGCGTCGAGGCTGGCGGACGAATCACAACAGTACTTTCCGATTCGCCTTCGCGCATTTCCCCATCGGCCGCGTTCGTCACCGCCATCCGCATAACGAGATTTTGAAGCTCTTCCTCGGAGAAAAACTCTATTGATATCTTTCCTTTTCCTTCCCGATTCCTGCGCACGGAAACGCGTGTACCCAACACATCGGCAAGTTTCGTCTCAAGCGACCGTGTTGTCGCGTCAAACTCAACTTTTTCTGATTTTTGAGTTTGGTGCATAGCGGGACCGATTCGCGCGATGATTTGCCGCGCCGCGTATTCTATATCGCGCGCCACAAGGCCTTCCGCAAGCACGCGCTGAAACAAAGCGCGTTGTTCATCAACATTGTGCGAGATAGAAATAAGCGGCCGGGCCTGACCTTCCGTAACGCGCCCCTGCATGATGGCATTTTGGACATACCCCGGCAACGCGAGCAGCCGCACCGTGTTAGACACCGCTTCTCTGCTTTTGCCAACACGCATACCAACTTCCCGCGCGGTAAGATGAAACTCATGAATGAGGCGATTATACGCCTGCGCCTTTTCAAGCGGATTTAAATCTTCGCGCTGAAGATTTTCTATAAGCGCAAGCTCAAGTTTAATCTTGTCTGATTCTTCGCGGCGTATTATCGCTGGTATATGCACGAGCCCAATCATGCATGCCGCGCGGTACCGCCGTTCACCCGCAATAATTTGATATTCCACCTGTGTACCGGTAGGCACGTCGATTTCACACTTAGATACGACAATCGGCTGCAACATGCCATATTGGCGTATGGATTCGGCAAGCGCGCGGATTTTTTCCTCATCAAATGTGGTGCGCGGTTGTTCCGGGTTTGGTTTAACTTTCGCGGTCTCAATCCAAAAAACGCTTTCTTTCGGCCGTTCGTTCAGCGAGCTATCGCTGCTCTGGACAGGTACCTGTACCCGCGAACCATTCACGTCAGTTTGATGATCGGGTTCCGGCCTCATATTGCCTGATCTGCCGACTTCATCATGCCCGGAAAGAAGGGCATCAAGACCTCTTCCTAATACATTTGCCATATTCTCATGATAGCAAGATTTATAGATGTAGCAACTATCCTATCAAACTCAAAATTTCTTCCGTCAGCTGCAAGTACGCTTTCGCGCCATGGGAACGAGGAGAATACTGAAGAATTGTTTTGCCAAAACCTGGCGACTCGGCAAGTTTTACATTTCGTGGAATTACTGTGCGAAACACATAGTGAGACGAATTCGTTGTAACCTCGCGCCGTACCGCGTTACTCAAGCGAGACTTCCGGTCAAACATAGTCAGCGCAACACCCATTATTCCTATTTTATGGCGCAAATTAAGATTCAGGCGTTTCGTTGTACGGAAAAGATCCGCCATACCTTCCAACGCATAATACTCACACTGCACGGGGACAACAACATAGTTTGCAGCGATAAATCCGTTTATGGTCAAAATACCAAGCCCTGGCGGCGCATCAATGTAGATCATGTCATATTCAGGCACAATAGGCATGAGCGCACGGTCCAAAAACGAATCACGGAAACGCGCGTTGGCAAGTTCAACGGGTGCCGCCGCCAAATCCGGCGTGCTGGCAAGAATTGAAAGATTGGAAACAGATGTTTTTTGGATTGCATCGCGGGCAATTTTTTTGCCAATTATAACCTCGTATGTTCCTGATATCCCGACAATGCGCGTTTTTCCCAAAATAGCTGACGTCGCGTTTGCCTGCGGGTCAAGATCAACCAACAGCACTTTTTTCCCGAGTGCGGCCGTAAATGCCGCGACATTGATTGCAGTCGTCGTTTTCCCAACCCCTCCTTTCTGATTTGCGAAAATTACTACCGGCATGATTGGTATTATATAGTAAAACAGGCAATTGAAAAAATGTGTAAAATCGGATACCATAGCATAGTGAAGTATGCGCCGCGGTGGCGGAACTGGCAGACGCACAGGACTCAAAATCCTGCGAGGGCAACCTCATGAGAGTTCGACTCTCTCCCGCGGCACCACGTAACTGCCCTCGTCGTTCAACCCCGACGCGAGGTCGGGGCTCCGACTGAAACGTCGGAGTGGATACCTGCCCGCTCTTGCCTTCGCCCCCATAGCTCAACGGATAGAGCGTAAGCCTCCGGAGCTTGAGATAGAGGTTCGATTCCTCTTGGGGGCAGAGGCGATGGCAGGCGGGGAGCGCAGGCCTCCAAAGTCCCGACAAGTCGGGATTCGAGTCCCCGTGGAGACGCAACTTAAAATAAAAAAGAGACGGTGCTCCCGTCTCTGCATAAACTATTTAGAACAATTCCTCCTCAACCGCCTCGTCCCAGCCATGAAGCTCCGGGTATTCAGTTTTGATAGAATCCAAACCAGACGCATACCCAACAAAATATTCATATTCTGGCTCCTGAAATTCTGAAAGATGTGTACTTCGCCACTGAGAAACTGCGGTAATAACGTCTTCAAACTCCTTTTTTCTCAAGCGTTCTAAATTTTTGCTCTGCGCCACAATATCCGCGCGACATTCTCAAACAACTTCACCACAGCAAGCGGACCCATGCCGCCAGGAACCGGTGTTAATAATCGCGCCCTGTCAACGACGTTCAGATCTACATCTCCCCGGATACCGCCGACTTCTTTTGAGACGCCAAAATCAAATACCACAGCACCCTCTTTCACCATATCTGATGTAATAAGATTGGGCTTCCCTACTCCCGAAACAATTATATCAGCCACACTCGTATAGCGCGCGACATCACTCCCCTCCCGAAGACCGGAAAAGAGCATCACGCCATTTCGCTTCGCCCAACGCATGACCTGGCTTCCCACCACAGTACCCACACCCACCGCCACCACAACCTTGTCAGCTAGGGTCTCGAGAATATCGGGTGCTTCGCGCTTGAGCACTTCTTCCATTGCCGAGACAACTGGCGGTACAAGCGCTGTTTTGCTGCCGCCTTCGTACCGGCCAAATGATTCTGCATGCAGCACATCTGCGTCTTTTTGCGGCGGCACTCTGTTGAGCACAGCCTGTGAATTTATCAAGACCACTGTGCCGTCGGATCTCTGAATAGGCGGAAGTGGCAATTGAATAATTACAGCATCGTTTTCTTTAGCGCACGCAAGTTCTGAAACGCGTTTTTCCAATGCGCCTTGCGATTGCAAAAAATCACTCACATCGTACTCTCGTACGTCAATCCCAACAGCTTTCCCGCACGCGCGTTTTGCCGTAAGAAATGCCTCCGTTTGCGCGTCTTTCGCATCATCACCAAAAGACGCTTTCACTATAGCCAAACGTATCTCGGCGCGCGATGCGGCAACAACGGCCGCAAGTTCGGTACGCAGGTCTTGTGCTATACGTCTACAATCTACAATCATGGGTATTCCTTCTTATTTCTGAATAATTTTCTCTAACGCGTTGTGAATCCTATCCGCGATTTTTCGTATGTCTTTTTCTTTCAAGCCCTGCGTAGTAACTGCAGCCGTACCTAACCGAATTCCGGACGGGTCCATGGGTTTACGCGTATCGAACGGTATCGCGTTTTTGTTGACAATGATCCCCTCCTTCTCAAGCGTATCACTTGCGGCAGTTCCTGCCACCCCACGCGCCCAGGTGTCTACCAACAGCAAATGATTGTCCGTGCCACCCGATACAATACGCCATCCCTTTTTCTTTAGCTCTTCGGCAAGTACGCGCGCATTTTTCACTACCTGCGAGGCATACATTTTGAACGATGGTTGCATTGCCTCAAAAAGCGCTGTCGCAACTGCTGCAATCTGGTTTACGTGCGGCCCTCCTTGCAACCCTGGGAACACGGCTTTGTCAATAAGATCTTGAAACTTGGAACCTGAAACATGAAGCTTATCTATACGAGAAAATATCATTGCAGCTCTCGGACCTCGTAATGTTTTATGCACCGTAGTCGTTACCACATCCGCGTATGGGAATGGAGATGTATGCGCGCCACCCGCAACAAGCCCGGCGATATGCGACATATCAACCATTAAAATAGCACCGCACGTATCAGCAACACGCCGGAACGCTTTCCAGTCAATGCGCCGCGGATAGGCCGTAAACCCCGCAATAATCATTTTGGGCTGTTCACGCCGCGCAATTTTTTCCAGCTCCGCGTAGTCAAGCATTTCGGTCTTTGCATCCACGCCGTAGGGTACCTGCTGCCAGAGCTTCCCCGTTGCTGACACCTTGTGGCCGTGCGTCAAATGCCCCCCCATATCAAGACGCATGCCCATAACTTTTCCCCCCGGAGGCACCAATGCCAAATACACCGCCATATTTGCGGGCGAGCCCGAATAGGGCTGAACATTCACGCTCCACTTCTTCGGAGAAAGCTTAAACAATTTCAACGCTCGTTCCCGCGCAAGGTTTTCAATTTCGTCTACCACCACATTTCCGCCGTAATAGCGCTTTCCGGGATAGCCCTCGGCATATTTATTGGTAAGCACAGAACCAAGCGCTTCCCGCACGGCATCCGAAACGTAATTCTCCGATGCAATAAGATTGATTACGCTTTTTTGCCGTTTTTCTTCTTTTTTTATGAGATTGAATAATTGTGTGTCTTTTTTCATAATGATTTACTCGCTCTACTCACTCTTTTGTCCTAACAATTCCATCAGCACGTCTTTCGGCAACACGCCCGTGCGTAAAATCATGGGAGGCCGCTTTGTAAAATCAATGACAGCAGAAACCGGATTAGGCGGAAGGTCTCCTGCGTCAATCACCACATCGGGTTCAACGCCGCCTTCGAACTCATCTATGACATCACGGATTTTATAATGCGGACCGCGGCCCGAAATGTTTGCACTCGTCGCTATAATCGGTCCACCGAATGCTTTTATCAGCCGCTCCACGAACGGGTGTGCCGAAATCCGAACGCCAATAGACAGCTTCCCCCCACGAAGTAGCATCGGCACCCACCCGCGCGCGGGAAGCACCGCCGTAATGGAGCCGCATGTTTGTATGTATTCCTTCAACTCCCTGCTAGCAACTGCGACTTTATCAAGCATATCAAAATCGGATATAAACACCGGGAACGCTTGATCAACCCTCCTCATTTTTATTGAAAATACTCGTGCGATCGCTTTTTCATGTAAGGCATCGGCCGCAAGACCATAGGCAGTGTCTGTAGGAATCACCACTGCCTCGCCCAACTTTAAACACCGCACCGCTTCCAGCGTCGCGCCTACACCGTGGTCTGTACCCAATGGAACTATCTTCATTGATAGCTATAGCGTAGCAAACTCATGCCAACTTGATAATAGTAAAAGGCAGGAACAATCCCTACTCCCTTTATTTTTTTGGACACAAAATTCCTTCCGCTCGCTGTAAATCTTCCGGATACCCTATGGGAATCCATTGCGTGGAACGCTCCGTATAAAACTCGTAACCGTCTTGCATCATACGCACAACTCGGTCGGGGATATATTCCTCGCCGTTCTCGCGCGGCGGAACCGGATAGTCAAGAATTTCAACCGGCAGGACAAAAAAACCGCTCGAAACTAAATTCGACTTCGGATACTCGGGCTTTTCTTCAAACGTAGTAATCTTTCCTGCGGCATCTGTTTCAATAACCCCAAATTTACGCGGATTGGCAGCTTCAGCAACCATAAAACAAGGACGGCTTTGCGCTACGCACGCCGCCACGCCTTGGGCGCCGTGTACGTCGTCGGCATAGCCCGCCAAAAAAAACTTCTCGCCGCGTAACGCGTCCTTTGCCAATGATATGGCGGGCGCTGTTCCTTGCGGCTTTTCTTGCCATACATACCGCACCGGTTTCCCGCGCCATTCATTTCCTAAAAAATTCTGGATTTGCTCCCCCTTATAGCCGATTACCATGATAATTTCAGAAATTTCTGCGGGCAGAGCCTCCAGCACATATTCAAGAAGCGTTTTACCATGAATGCGAAGAAGTTGTTTTGGCGTTTCGTAAGTAAGCGGGCGCATGCGTGTCCCTTCGCCCGCCGCTATAAGTACTGCTTTCATAATAATTTCATAAGTTCGTTTAAATCCGTAATTTCATGATCCACCCCGCCGCCGCTTGGTTCATCGGTATATCTTCCATGTCCCCGCCGCATGCGCACGGTCGTGATGTGCGGCAAACGCGTTTTTACCGCCTCAAGTGCGCGTGGATTATCGTCTACAAACAGAGCGGATGCGCCACACGCAAGAACTTCGGCGTCCACGGCCTTTTGTATATCTTGCGTTACAACAATATTCTGAAAATACCACGAAATGCCTGTTCCCGCAACTTTCATGCGCTGGAATCGATCGTCTCCGAATGTGAGAATGGATAACAGGTGATCCCCCTGTGCTGTCTGAAGAAACGCGATAACGTCGTGGTAGAGAAATTCTTTTGCCCCCGAAATAATAGCGTTCAACGCTTGTTCAAGATGCAAGAACGGAACATTGCTGCGTTTTGCTACAAGCTCCATATGCCGGAACTACCGCCATATCTCCCCATCACGCGCTTCAAGAGCCGATTTGTCATATATATCATCAGAGATTCCGTACTCTTTAAAACTTTCGCGTATGTTCTTTGCAAACAGCTTTTCATGGAACAAAGTATTATCAAAATCAAAAATAATGTTCATACAATTTCCATAATTCCCTTAGCGAGTTTTCGCGGATCGTGTAAAAAAGGATTGCGCCGCGCGCGCAACGGATCGGCAGCGGAAAGTCCTTGCTTTGGAATAACATTCACCAGCGAAAGCCCAATATAGCGCGGGTCTTTCCGCAAAGAAGCGGGGGCATGCAGTTCTTCTCCTATACTATTATTGTGGTACTTTTTCACAAGCGGCGCGGGCAATCGTTTTGTATTAAAAAAAATGTGTGAAAAAATATCCGCTCCGATATACTCCCCTAAAACTCGTACATAGTCGCCAACAGTGAATGCGTCCGTATGTCCGGGTTGTGTAAACAGATTCGCAACATACACTTTTTTTGCAGTGGTGTTCCGTAATGCGCCGCTGATATCCGGAAGAAGCAATACGGGGATAATGCTTGAAAATAAATTGCCGGGGCCAATTACCACAACGTCGGCATCCATCACTGCCTCTACTGCCCGAGGATTCGCCCGTGCGGTTTTGGGAGAAAACGATAACTTCTTTAAATTGCGGCCAAGCTGTCGCGATGGGGTAATGCGCGATTCACCCCGCAAAACTTCGCCGTTTTTTAAATGGGCAACAAGGGTAACAGGCCGCAAGGTCATAGGCACTAGCGATCCCTCGGCGCCAACCGCGCGCAACAATTCATCTACCGCCTGCTGAAAATCCTTGTTCCGTTGGGAAAAAAGAGTAATCAGAAGATTGCCAAGCGTATGTCCCTGTAAAAACCCTTTCTGAAACCGTTCATTTAAATACCCGAAATCTTTAGAGGCAAGCGCGACAAGACATTGCCGGATATCGCCTGGCGGGACCATGCTAAATTCTTTCCGGAGAATGCCTGAAGAACTTCCATCGTCGGCCGTAGTAATTATTGCTGTCAGATCAACGGGGTATCTTTTCAACCCTTGCAACACTACGGATGTTCCCGTTCCGCCGCCGATAACTACAATTTTTTTCTTTTTCATAGATTTGAAAAGTGTTAAACACCGGGTGTTTAACAATCGGCTATTCCACAGTGACACTTTTTGCCAAGTTGCGAGGTTTATCAATATCGCACCCGCGTTTGTGAGCAACATAGTATGCGAATAACTGCAGCGGAATAACAGCGAGAATAGGCGTAAGCATTTCTATTGTCTTAGGAATAAACAATATATGGTCGGCAAGCTTTTCAATTTCCGTGTTGCCTTCTGTAGCAACCGCGATAATTTTTCCCCTGCGCGCTTTTATTTCCTGTATGTTAGAAATCGTCTTTTCGTACACGCTGTCGGATGGCGCGATTACTACCGTTGGAAACGTGTCTGTAACGAGTGCGATAGGTCCGTGCTTCATCTCGCCCGCCGCATATCCTTCTGCGTGCGCGTACGATATTTCCTTGAGCTTGAGCGCGCCCTCAAGCGCCGTTGGCCAGTTATATTTTCTTCCCAGATACAAAAAATTGTCATACGCCCCATATATCTCGGCAAGCTCGCGTACACGGGGTGCTGCGGCAAGCGCCACCGCGGCTTTTTGCGGGAGATACTGCAATTCCTCCAAAATACTCCTTCCGGTAGAAACTGACAAGCTGTGCTGGCGCCCCAACCAGACGGCAAGAAGTGACAATACCGTAAGCTGCGAGATAAACGCTTTCGTGGAAGCAACGCCAATTTCCGGGCCCGCGTAATTATATATGCCCATCTGCGCCTCGCGCGCTATAGAAGACCCGACTACGTTAACTATCGCCAGCGTTGGCGCGCGCTTGCGCTTTGCCTCGCGCACTGCTTCCAATGTGTCGGCGGTCTCTCCCGACTGTGAGATAGCCACAACAAGCGTATGCGCGCCGAGCGGCGGCGGCGCGTAACGAAATTCTGATGCATGCACAACCTCCGTCGGTATGCCCGCGAATTCCTCAATCATATACTTTCCGGCGAGGCCCGCATAAAACGACGTGCCGCACGACGGTATTACAACCCGCTCTATACGTGCCGACTTTTTTGCGAGAGAATCAAGCGCGCCGATCTTTACGGTACCATCGTGGTACAATACACGCCCGCGGAGCGCGTTGCGGATAACGTCGGGCGCTTCATGAATCTCTTTTGCCATAAAATGCTCGTACTGTCCTTTCTGGGCATCGCTCAACGAACCGACAAGTGTTTCAATTGCTTTTGCGACAGGCTTGTGCCGAAAGTTGCGCACTTCGTATCCTTGTGGCGAGAGAATACCAAGTTCGTTGTCATCTAAATAGACAATCCTTCGCGTATGCCGCACAAGCGCGGCGCTATCGGATGCGGCAAAAAACTCGCCGTCCCCAATACCCAAAAGCAGCGGCGAACCGCGGCGCGCGACAACCAGCTTACCGGCATCGTGCGCGCTCACTACCGCGATACCAAACGTGCCTTCCACATGGCGCAGGGCTTCGGATACCGCATCTTCCAAAAAAAATGGCTTACGATAACCTGCCAACGCGCGCTCTATAAGATGCGCGAGTACCTCACTGTCTGTTTCGGAACTGAACACGTGGCCTTCACGCAGCAATGCTGAACGCACATGATTGTGGTTTTCAATAATACCGTTATGCACCACAAACACGCTATTTTTACAATCGGCGTGCGGATGAGCATTGGCAACAGATGGCGCGCCATGTGTCGCCCAACGCGTATGCGCGATGCCAACAGTGCCATGCATGTCTACTCCGCTAAGAGATGATGCCAAATCTTCCACGCGTCCCACCGCGCGAACACTCTGCACTACGCCGTTTTTTTCAACCACCGCAACGCCCGCAGAGTCGTACCCGCGGTATTCAAGCCGATAAAGCCCTTCAAGCAAGATAGGCAGCGCTTTTCGTTTTCCTGCGTAGGATATGATCCCGCACATGCCAAAAAATAATGAGCGTTAGCGAATATATTTTTTGAGCACCCCGTCGGATGACGGGGTTACCTTATTGAGCGTTAGCGACTACCTGCCCGCCACTGTATCTACTATAACGCATATCGCCTGGTTTTTGGACAAAAAAAAGAGGTCACTCTTCAAGTAGCCCCTTATCGTTTAGAGTAAAAATAAATATAGTATACCCCCACCACGAGAGCCCCAGTTGGATTGAGCAACAAATCCGTCATGGTATCAAAATACTCACCTGGATAGTGGAGCCATTCCCACACAATTCCTGTAAACGCGGCAGATGCTACAAGAACCCATAGAAGTATCCCTTTGTTTTCTATAAAAGGAACTAACAATAGAAAAAAACCTACCGCGATAGACCCACCGCCAAGAAAATGCAAGATATCATCAAGAAACAAAATCCATTCGGGTCCTTTAGCAATGTATACACACCACAACACAACAACCAGCAACCACCACGACACAAAATGAAAAAATAAACGGCGAATTGATGTAAGCCACAGTTTCAAGAAAAATAACATATGGCACCTACCACACGAAAGGAAAAACACGAAACGGTGTTTGTTTTTTGAATTCAATCCACTGGCCGCCGAATGTTCGAAAAAGCAGCGATTCTTCCTTTCTGATTTGTGAGACAAGAAAAAGTGCTACTACCGCAACGCCAGCGATAAGCGGACTAAAAAGTGCGATCTCGAACCCCAAACACGCGAACAGCAACCCACAATATACCGGATGTTGTATGTACCGATAGGGACCCCTTGTAACGAGCGTATTTGGTACTCCACACACCATTGCCGGCAAATAAGCATGAGACCGCCACAGTATATACCGCGCATACATCAAAAGTGTGGTACCAAACAAAAATAGGGCTACGCCGATGATTTCTGCGCACAATGGCCGTGAGTCAGGAACAAAAAACCCAAAAAATATCTGGAGGCTTGCGAACAAAAACGTAATGATTTCCAGAAAAAAAATTGGTTTTCGAACAGACTTGAATGAAATACTGCTTACAACAACCCAAAAAGGCTGGGCGCAGATGGCTACCAAACCGAAAAACAGAATGATGGTGAGCACATAACCCTCCTTTTTAGAGAATTAGGTAACTATATTAATGAGCTTTTCCGGCACATATATCACGCGCGCCGGTTGTTTATTATCTAACGCTTTCATAACACGTTCGCGCTCTCGTGCCAACCGCTCTAGTTCCTCGCGCGATGTGCCGCGCGGAACCGGAAATGTGTCGCGGACTTTGCCGTTGACCTGTACCACAAGCTCAAATGTCTCTGCTTGCGCCTTTTTCTTGTCAAACTTCGGCCATAGCTGCGTGTGAATGCTTTTCTTCTCTCCCAATGTTGCCCAGAGTTCCTCCGCAATATGCGGCGCGAAAGGTGCGAGCAATTTTAGGAATAAGCTGTAAGCTGTAAGTTGTAAGCTTTCACGTTCTTTCTCCATTTCGTTGAGCAGAATCATCAACGAACTTACCGCTGTATTCATCCGAAGATTTTCTATGTCTTCTGATACCTTCTTAATTGTTTGATGTAATAAGGTTTCTAATTTTCCATTGGCCAACTTTGCACTTTGCACTTTGCACTTTGCACTTACTTTCCACACTCGTTCCAAAAACCGTTTTGTGCCAATAATTCCATGCGAATCCCAGCTCACATGCTGATCAAACGGCCCGATAAACATTTCGTACAGCCGCAGAGCGTCTGCGCCGAACTGCCGCACAATCTCATCAGGATTTACCACATTGCCTTTTGATTTTGACATTTTTACGCCACCTTCGCCCAAAATAAGGCCATGCGAAGTTCGTTTCTTATAGGGTTCTGCTGTGGGAACCAACTTGAGGTCATGCAAAAACTGGTTCCAGAACCGCGAGTACAAAAGATGAAGAACAGTGTGCTCCATGCCCCCGTTGTACCAATCGACAGGCATGAAATGCCTGAAATTTCCAATTTCCAATTTCCAATTTCCAAGTGAGGTTTTATTTTTAAAAGCCTTCCTACTCATCAGATATGCAAGGAAGTACCATGAGGACCCTGCCCAATTCGGCATCACATCGGTTTCCCGGCGGGCAGAACCTCCACACCGCGGACACTTTGTTTTTACCCAAGAGGTAATATTTGCAAGCGGCGACTCTCCCGTATCCGTCGGCGTGTATGATTTTACATTCGGCAATTCCACGGGAAGATTTTTTTCCGGCACCGGAATCCACCCTGGATTTAAAATTTCACCTTCCGTAAACTTTGAACTTTGAACTTTGAACTTTGAACTTTCCATTAATTTTTTGCACTGTTCGCAAAAAATTAATGGTATCGGCTCCCCCCAATACCGTTGCCGAGAAAATACCCAATCACGGAGTTTGTATTGCGTGGTAATTTTGCCGCCGACAAATTGAGTAATTGCCAACTTTGCCTCTTTAGACTGCATTCCAGTAAACTTCCCTGAGTTCACTAACGTCCCATACTCAGTGTAAGGCCAATTTTTACCAAATTTGACCGGACCTATCTTTTTAATAGTAGCATCAACAACTTCCATAAAGGGAAGATCGTGTTGAGTAGCAAACTCAAAATCGCGCTCATCATGCGCGGGTACGGCCATAATCGCTCCCGTGCCATAGCCGGCAAGCACATAATCGGAAATCCAGATGGGTATCTCCGTATTATTTGCGGGGTTAACCGCCTTAATCCCTTTAATCTCCACACCTGTTTTTTCTTTACCTTCCGCAGTTCGCTCGATATCTGTTTTAGATTTGGTTACGTTTATATAATCTTCAACTTCTTTCCAATTTGAAATTTGAAATTTGTCCCGGTTACACCGGGATGAAATTAATTCATGCTCAGGTGCCAATACCAAATACGTTGCCCCAAAAAGCGTATCCGCCCGAGTCGTAAAAATCTCTATCATTTTTTCTTCTACTTTCTGCTTACTACTTACAACTTTGAACTTAATTGCTGCTCCTTCCGACCTTCCTATCCAATTCTCCTGCTGAATACGCGCTTCGGGAATGTAATCCACTGTTTCGAGCCCCTTCAACAATTTTTCCGCGTATGCCGTAATCTTCAGCATCCACTGTTCTTTTTCACGTTTCTCAACCTCTGTGCCGCATCGCTCGCAAGCACCCCCCACCACCTCCTCGTTGGCAAGGCCGATTTTGTCCT
>VMFT01000046.1 GCA_007376195.1 Parcubacteria group bacterium Gr01-1014_29
ATATTTGAAAGATTCACGAGATAGGTGGCGCCGATGTTCTTCGCCATCATGACGGCGCAATAATCGGTAGACCAGCCCGGTCGCCAGCCCGCAGCGATGGTTATCGGCTCGACGGTCTCGACATCAATCGTAGGATTTGTAATGACCTCGGGGTGGGCGTAGCCGACGAAGATGTTGCGAAGAAGTTGTGCATTCAACCGGGTTGAGTGGATGCCGATCCAATCAAGATCTTGCGGCGATAACGGTGTGACGGCGGCAGCAGCATCGCGATAGCGACGAGCGGTCTTCCCGCCGCCCGTGATAATTGAGAACGTAAACCCTCTCCGCACTTTATCGAGAACCAATGCCTTGAAACGAGAGAGGAAATCGGTATCAATACCATCAGGAACGATAAGAGATCCTCCGACGGACACAATAATACGCTTCCGCTCAAGTGCGTTCATAGGCAAGGGTGACGGCTCATTGCATTGTAGCGCGTTGCCCGTCCCACGCAACTTGGCAAAGATACGTTTTTGTCCCATAGGATTTTTAAAAGAAATTATGAGGGGCTGCCATCTACTTCGATGGCAGCCCCTACTTTCCGTCTCGGTATGATTCGCGCCGCCGCTCCAGCTCTTTCTTGCGCGCCTCTCTACCGACTCCTTTTTCCGCACATTCTCCGTACAATTTTTCGAACTGCACCCTCCATCGGACGAGTCGTCGGTACAGTTTTCTCGCCCTTTTCTTTTCGCCTGCCGCGAGAGCGATGCTTATCGCCCTCGGTTGACCGAAGAGGATCTGCATTCGCTCGAACTCCATCGCTACGGGCAAATCGAAAATACCGAATTCTCCTTTCTTGACATGCACCAGAAGAAGTTTTGGGAATCCAGTCAGTATGCCATCCATAAGCAAATCCCGGACATATTCACGGAATGCATCGGTACCATGCATGAGGGAGCACAACGTGAGAAGTCGGGATATGTCTGCTTGATTTCCCGTGCCAGATCCTTCCGAACCCTCGTCTTCACAGAGGGCTTCCAATTCTCGCGCATAACGCTTCGCGCGAAGTACAGGATCCTTTGATTTTTTTACCACAGACCCTCACCCCCTTTCTGGTTGAAGTGTGTAAGAGCTCCTCCAAACCCACCCTCATTGTACCATGTTTTCATAAAAGGGAAACGGGCCACGCAACTGTGCGCGACCCGTGTTCATGATGTCTCTAGCGTGGGGAACCGCTAGGAACCGCAAGTACCTGATCCAGTTGCATCAGAAAGTTGGTGAGTACCAGACGGATACAGTTATCGAATTCATCAGCTGTATTGATTTGGTAATCGCCGATAATGATGCTGCACTTTTGCTTCTCTCGTTCAAGAGATACTCTGCACTTTCTATCAGCATCAAGATAGAGAGTTGCAATGATTCCAAAATTTCTCGCAAAGGGCCTAATTTGCAGAATGCTGTGAGGTGAGACGACACCAAGTGACTCTCCAAGTCGCGCAACGAAACTTTTTGAAACTGTAGCAATATTCTCTTTGATAGGCATCGTGTTCCATCGCGACACGACCCCTACAAGGTCCCGAGGTTCCAGACCTGCAAGTTTCTCGGCGATATCTTTCGTCATACCACCCCCTTTTCTAATGATGCTGTACGACTCCGCCCGATATGGGTTTCGCCACAGCGATGAACCAAATCCATTTTTACAGTACACTATCCGCGTACTAAGTCAAACTCCATTAAACTTTGAGGCCCGATGTCCAAGTGTAAGTATTTTTCAGTTGTATACGTCGTGATCGCCGATGGAGAGGAGAGCCACTTCTGTTTTTGAAACATATTCAAATACAATTCGCGTTTTGTAGTTGACCGAAAAACTATAAGCTCCGGCAAGCGGTCCATGCAATTTATGGACCTTGAGAAGCCGATGATTTTTAATATCTTTAAGGAGGTTTATTTTTTCAATTACCTCCTCCCGAAGAGCCACATCAAGCCCGTTCATTTTTCTGAGGAACGAGGGTTTAAAAGAAATGGTAAGCATACCGCTCGAGTACTGCTTAGCGGAATTTCTTCATCAAATCTCGGATGTCACCCCTTATTATGGGTTCATGCATTGCCCTAAGCACATCTTGAACAGCTTCCTCTTCAGAAAAAGCAATGAGAGATCGGCGGACGACGTCAGCCTTGTTGGCTGCACGGCCACTCTTCACCTGGGCGTTTATAAATTCTTCAAGCTTGGGGGTAAGAGGGACAGAGAGAGTAGACATATAAGTACTATAATTTAATATGATAATATCATACGCCCAGCTCATTTTAAAAGCAAGTTAACCCAACTATGTAACTATAGCGCCAAAGTGGGGATAGTTGAAAAAAGAAAAAATCTATAAAAAGCCGAACGGGTCATTTCCTGCCATGTGGGCCGTTTGGCTTTTGGTCTGAACAGATTGAAATAATAATGACTGCTCCGTTTCTCCGTTCTCTCCTGCGTAGGTAGGAATGAAATCAAGAGTTATACTGATATTTATGGCAAAACGTCTAATCTGTTTAATAGATACCAAAAGGAAGACCGCGCAACAATCAACGCAGGAGGTAATGGTAGCGGTTCAGAAATATAAGAAGGTCATGGCGCAAGTAGAATCTCAATTGAATACTAAAAAATAACCATGACAAATCAATCAAATATTATATTTACTGACTGCGAGGATTGTGGAAAAGAACTTAATGATATGGAGAAGCAGTATTGCCAAAAAATGCAATCAAAAACTAATCAGATCATTACCTTGTGTTCCTTGTGTCTAGATAAAAACCATAGTGGTCAATGGCCAGCAATTTCAATTAAATAATTTACTATGGGTAACATGATGATAATTTTTACGATTCTGGGCGGATGGACTACTTATCGTTTTTGGGGCGAGCATACGATATTAGCCGTTATTGTAATCATTGTAGTTATTTACCAACTTAGCTCTTTGAACTCTGAAGTGGGGGTTGATCATGGCTATAAAGGACGTGAACTGGCGATTATGAACTACTTCACATCTATTACGATAGTGATTCTATTTACCCTTTCTTTTATCTTGTAGACCCACAAGACAGCGCCTTGCGATAGTTTAAGGTACCAAAGGTACTGGACTCGTACAAGCTATTGACGCCGCTATATCGCTCCTATAGTATGTTTCTACTGCCCCGTGAGATAGGAGTGCTTGATTCGGGCGGGGTGCTAAAACCCAATCGGCGGGTTAGATACCTGTCGCTGAATCGAACATTGCTATCTCATGGGGTGGGGTTTCTTTTGACCTTTGACAAATAAATACGTGAAAAGCCCGCGGCGCGAGCCGCGGGCGAAAAGATTCCCGCCCTTTCGGGTATCATAGTCAGATGTTCTACATGTACGTTCTTAAAGGCCATATGCAGCGCAAGCTGTATATCGGTTCAACGAGTGATTTGCGTAAACGGCTCGACGAGCACGCGCGCAAGCAATCGCCGTACACGAATAAGGCCGATGATTGGAAACTCGTCTACTATGAAGCGTATCGTAATCGCGAAGATGCGCGCGAGCGTGAACGTATGCTAAAGAGTTTCGGTTCTGCATATGGTCACCTCAAGAAACGTATTGAGCGTTCGATAGGCGATTGAAGGGGCGGGATCCCGCCTGTTTTTCGAAACAGGCGGGAGTGTGAATTGTTTTGTTCCGCTTATTCTTATTGAGAGTTTGATCCTAGCTCAGGGTGAATGCTGGCGGCGTGGATAAGTCATGCAAGTCAAGGGGACCCGCAAGGGTAACCGGCAAACGAGGTAGTAACACGTAGGTACGTCCCCCGAAGTCGGGCATAGCCATCCGAAAGGATGGGTAATTCCCGATAGTCCCGCAAGGGTAAAGTGAGAGGCCGATCCCCACCGATGGAACTGCGATAAATTGTTGTCGCCATTAAGGGAGTAATCCCCAATGATAAATCTTGCTCATAACGGTGAAATCTGACTGATGGGTGTATAATAATACCCATCAAAGGCAATACCGTGGGAAGTCGACACTATCTTTCAGACGCATATTTGGCAGGGTTCTTAGACGGAGACGGCTCCATTGTGGCGACGCTTGAGCGTTACCACAGCAAGCGGTTTCCGTACCGTGTGCGCATTAAGGTGAATCTCACCCAACATGCAAGACACAAGGATAAACTAGTGCTGATGCAAAAAGCGCTTGACGGTCTCGGAGTTATCCGAGTCAACAAGCGCAAAGATCTTGCAGAGTTGGTTATCCAGAATCGAAGCCATGTACAAGCGGTGCTCGAGCGTCTCGTGCCATACCTTCTAATAAAAAAAGACCAGGCAAATCTGGCTCTGGAAGTATTAAAAGGGATGGGTTCAAACGAGAAGCACAAACCGAGCACGTTGTCTGAGAGAGCGTATATTCGTACCCTGTCTTTAGTACAGGAAATTCGTGGCTTGAACTCCCATACGGGAGGGAAGCGCGAGATACGAGTGTTTGACCCCGTAACGACTGGATTCTCGGAGAACACCGGGATAAAGACGGGACTTTCGAGTCCTGTAAGACGCAAGCCCCTCGCTCGAACGAGGGTGAAAGTATAGTCTGTGCCATAAGAAATTATGGAATAAACGACGGTCCATACTCCTACGGGAGGCTGCAGACGAGAATATTCCGCAATGGACGAAAGTCTGACGGAGCGACGCCGCGTGATGGATGAAGTGCCTTGGTAC
>VMFT01000047.1 GCA_007376195.1 Parcubacteria group bacterium Gr01-1014_29
TCCTCGAACTCGCCCTTGGTCATTGTCCAGAGACCGCTTGTCTGTCTTGTGCTCATGGCACACCTCCAGTTTTTGATTTGCTCTCCACATCCTTTAGGGATTTCGGAAAGCATTTTTTCAATTATATATCAAAACATTAGCCATGTCAAGTAGCGGTCTTGTCAAGTAGTTCGTACTATGGAGATATGGAAAGATTAACTATCTATACCGACGGGGGTTCACGGGGGAATCCGGGACCGGCGGCGTTTGGGTTTGTAATTAAAGATGCGGGTGGTAAGTTGGTAAGGCAGTACGGAGAAGCTATAGGTGTTGCTACCAACAATGAGGCCGAATATCGGGCGGTCGCGGCGGCGTTAAAAAAGGCAAAGCAGATGTTTGGCTCGGAGAAATTAAAACAAATGGGAGTAGAGATGCGCATGGATTCCCAGCTTGCGGTGGAGCAGCTTTCGGGGCGGTATAAAATTGAGAACGAGAAACTACAGCCGCTGTTTATACAAATCTGGAACTTGCGTGTGGAGCTTGGCGGCAATGTGGTATTTACGCATATCCCGCGGGAGAAAAACACAGAAGCCGACAGAATGGTCAACGAGGCATTAGACCAAAAGGAACAAGATCAGCTCTTTTAGAAAGGAATACGTATCATGTCGCAGTGTACGTTGATTATCTGTCCTGACAAGACATGCAAACTTTTTTGGACATCACACCCATTGGCTTGTGAGGGGAGTTGTCCGCGAGAAAAAGATCAGCGGTTCGCAATCTATTGTGTTAATTGTGGGGAGAGAGTCGTGGTGCCCGGATTTCACCGGTGGTATGAAAACATAGGCAGTCATATCTGTCCTAATGGCATGCAGCCGATACTGTTTCGAAGCGTGACTACGCATCGCTTATCCTATCGGCTACCACCTCCTCGATGTCGTGTGCGGCAAGAATGACCTTCTGGCCGCTTTTTTATTTTTTTGCTACGAATGAGGTATATGCATCGTTCCCGCGTGTTTCTCTACGCGCTTCTCTCGTTTGTTGCCGGTGTTGGTATCCGGTCGTTTTGGGACGTGCCGGTGGGTGTTATTAGTACGCTGGGTGTTGTCGGCGGTTTTTTTCTTTTCTACTGGGTGTTTATGCGCGCGTATTCATTTTTTGGTATTGCGGGGTTGTGTGTTCTTGTTTTTTCTTTAGGGATTGTGCGGTTTTCTTTTTATGAGACGGCTCAAACGGAAGCAACTGTTTTGAGATTTGCGGATAGCGGCAACGTAACGCTACGCGGTGTTGTGGTTGATGAACCGGACGTGCGCGAAAAGAACACACGGTTAGTCGTTGCTGTCTTGGCGGTTGTGAGCGACGGCACGACACATCCGGCGGCAGGAAAGATTCTTTTGTTTACGGATCGGTATCCGGTATTTGCCTACGGAGACGAAATTACCGCTGCTGGAAACCTTAAGCGGCCAGAGACATTTTCCGGGTTTGACTATCCCATGTATCTTGCCAAAGACCAGATATTCGCGCTTATGCACTATCCAACTATTGAGCGCGTATCGGGCGGTAGTTTGTCTGTACGCGGAGTACTGTTTGACATAAAACATGTTTTTGAAAATTCAATTGAGCGCGTGTTTTCAGAACCGTACGGCGCGTTTTTGAAAGGAATTTTATTAGGATCACGTGCGAGTATCCCCGCGTGGCTTCTTGATGCATTCCGTGTTACAGGCGTTACGCACATTATTGCGCTCTCTGGTTTTAATATAACCATTATCGCAGATACCCTCTCCCGTGTTCTTAGGTGGTTTACCGTAAGCCGGCAAGGGACATTTTGGGCGTCTTTTACGCTCATTTTGCTGTTTACGCTGATGGTGGGCGCCTCTCCCAGTATCGTACGCGCCGCTCTTATGGGTATGCTTGTCCTTCTTGCGGCAAAGGAAGGCAGACAATACCAGGGAGCCAATGCTCTGGTGTTTGCGGGAGCTGTGATGATTTTCCACAACCCGGCGGTTTTACGATTTGATGTTGCCTTTCAGCTTTCATTTCTTGCGACAGCCGGCTTGTTTTTTATCGCGCCGCGCATAGAGCATTGGTTTCGGTTTCTCCCGGAGTTTTTCGGTTTGCGGGGCACGGTTACCGCCACCATTTCGGCACAGGCGGCAGTTCTTCCGCTGCTGCTCTATTACTTCGGCGAGCTTTCACTGGTGAGTCCTCTGACAAATCTTCTTATCCTCTCGCTCATGCCACTGACCATGTTATTTGGGTTTCTGGGGGCCGTGGCAGGAATTATTTGGACACCGCTTGGTATCGGCATTGGCAGTATTGGGTACGCATTGGTTGCCTATCAGATATGGATTGTATCTATTTTTTCGCAGATTCCCGGAGCATCATTGTATATCGGCATGTAAATATATCCACATATCTGGCACTGTATGATATAGTATATATATGGTTGGCACAAAAGGAAAAAAAGTTTTAATTGTGGATGACGAGCCGGTGCTCCGTACTGTGGCAATGACGTATTTTCAGCAGAGCGGTTATGAAGCAAAAGGCGCGCCTGATGCGGCAGCAGGGCTCGAGCTTGCCGAGTCCTGGCGGCCGGATGTAATCTTGCTTGATATTATTATGCCGGGCATTAACGGGCTTGAGTTGCTTCATACGCTAAAAACTGATCCTCTCACCAAAAATATTCCCGTATTTATTTTTTCAAATCTCGACAGCGAAGACGAAATCGCGCAAGCCCTGGATATGGGAGCCGCAGGATATCTCACAAAAGCAAATTATTCGCTGGAAGATGTGCAGAAAAAGGTGGAAGAGGTTCTTCAGAAAAAAGATATGGGATAATGGAAAAGTTTTTAGCAACATTCGGGGCGGGATGTTTCTGGGGCGTGGAAGCGGCATTTCGCAAAGTGTCGGGCGTGATGGATGCGGCAGTGGGGTATATGGGCGGTTCATTGGAAAATCCAACATATGAAGATGTCTGTACCAACAAAACAGGGCATGCCGAGGTGGTGCAGGTTACGTACGATTCTGGAAAGCTTTCGTATGGAGAATTATTAAAAACATTCTGGAGTATCCATGATCCCACCCAAATAAATCAGCAAGGGCCCGATATAGGTACTCAATACCGCTCGGTTATTTTTTATCACACACAACAGCAGTGTGTCGTAGCGGAGAAATCCAAAGCGGACTTGGATGCGTCCGGAAAATTAAAAAAGCCGGTTGCAACTGCAATAGAACCGGCTTCAACGTTTTGGCGGGCGGAGGAGTATCACCAGCGATACGCAAAGAAGCATCCGGGAGTGTGTAGGTGAGAAAGAAATACGTCTTATGTCAATCCCCAAACTTATAGATATTCATTCCCATGTAAACTTTAATGCCTTTAAGAATGACGGGCATGAAGTTTTAAAGCGCACGCTAGATGCCGGTGTGTGGACTATTTTGGTTGGCTCGCAAATTGATACGTCGCGGCGCGCGGTAGAATATGCCGAAAAATATCCGGAAGGAATATATGCCGCCGTGGGATTGCACCCTATACATTTGTCAGATATGTATGTAGACGCCAAGGAAATAAGTGCGGCAGAGGGTGTACCGAGTTTTCATACGCGCGTGGAGCGATTCTCGTACGATGCGTATAAACCGCTTGCGATGCACCCGAAAACTGTTGCTATAGGCGAGTGCGGCTTGGATTATTATAGAGTCATGGAACATGGAACATGGAACATGGAGCAAATAAAAAACTTGCAGGCGGATACATTTCGGCAGCAAATTGCTTTGGCGCGGGAAGTGAAAAAACCGCTCATGATTCACTGTAGGAATGCTTATGAAGACTTGTTGCATTACGGGAGTTATTACGTTTGCGCGCGATTATGATGAAGTGGTAAAAAACATGCCGCTTGATCGGATTATGGTGGAAACCGATGCGCCGTATGTGACGCCGGTTCCGCATCGTGGCAAGCGCAACGAGCCGATGTACGTAGAATTTGTAGCGCGCAAGATTGCCGAAATAAAAAAACTACCGGAGGAAGAAGTTTTCCGGCAGTTGGTGAGCAATACTAAGAGGTGCTTTGGGGTTTGAGGACAAACTGCTCCCATGAGTCCAGATGTATGAGGGCTTCACGCTCTATCTCTCTGATGAGCAGGCACGATTTCACTTCCATCCTTAATATCGCCTCGAATATAGCAAGTTTTGCTGCGAGTTGCGCCTCTAGTTTGTCCGTGTAAACACCTTTGATGCTGCATTTAAGGTCAGTCCAGTTCTCCAAAACGTATACAACTGCAGGGAGAATGTAGATAGCTTCGGGGCCATAATCTTCAAATTCCCTTTTTTCGCGTATGACGTCTAGCAGATTCATCTTTTTACCTCCTTGTAGATATTTTAATGATTTGTTAGATAATAACTAGAATTTATTCTTTTGTCAAGTCCCGTAAGGGCTTATTTTTCTGTATCCTTACTACATGCCCTCAAAATATAATCCTCAAAAAATTGAGAAAAAGTGGCAGGCGATGTGGGAGAAGAAAAAGCTTTATCGTGCGACAGACGGCTCGAAGAAGAAAAAATACTATGCATTAATAGAATTTCCCTATCCCTCGGGGGATGGATTGCATGTAGGACATGTGCGGAGTTACACGGCGATGGATATTATTGCACGTAAGCGCCGTATGGAGGGCTACAATGTGCTCTACCCAATCGGCTGGGACGCATTCGGGCTTCCTACAGAAAACTATGCGATCAAGGCCAAGATTCACCCAAAGATTGTTACCAAACGAAACACTGATACGTTTCGAAGGCAATTAAAGTCTCTCGGGTTTTCGTTTGATTGGGACCGTGAGATCAACACCACCGACCCCGCGTATTACAAATGGACCCAGTGGATATTTTTGAAATTGTTTGAGCAGGGGCTTGCCTATAAGGCGCGTACCACTATTAACTGGTGCCCAAA
>VMFT01000022.1 GCA_007376195.1 Parcubacteria group bacterium Gr01-1014_29
TCAAAACTGATGTAAGAAGGAGTAAAGATTTTAGTCGCCAGTTCATACTTTTCGTAGTTCTTATCTTTGGCATAAACTCCTTTTCTTACAGAATATAATTTACCCGCTTTGATATAGCGATACAGCTTTTTTCTTACAAAATTGACATCAGGTTCTTGCCAAAGCAAAGAGACATCTTTAGTTGTAAAGATGGTATTCTTAGACCTCATTAAATCTAATAGGTAGTCTTTTTCCATAGTTTGAACTAGTAATGCCCATTTATGGGTACTACTGGTTTAAATTATACGAAATATCAAAAATAAGCGCAAGTCCTAATTTGCGCTACATGCCCCTCGATACTCCTCCGGGACTTGCTTACAAAACTCTTCCTTTTGCTTCTCATCTTTAAAATAATACTCCGCTGTTTGCAACAGGTGCCGCATGTTTAGTTTTTCAATACTGACATATAGTTTTTAAGCAAGAAAACTGCCTCTTTTCTCAAGTGGTTTTTCACCCAGGATTTTTCCTTTTCACCCAGCAAGAGTTCAGCCAGTCCTCGCAAGATTTCATTGTCTTTGACCGCTTCGATAACCGGAATGCAATCGGCCAGATGTTCTTTGATAGTTTTGCCGGTTCTCGCTTTGACCACCTCGGCGTTAATGTCCCAGTTGTTTTTAGCAAAGAACCACATATCGTAAATATCCCGCATGGCAAGCAATCTGCGGCTGGTCAGAGCGGAGAGCTTACTCGCAAAGAGATAGTCTTTTTTGCCCACAAGCATAGAAATTCCAAGATATTCTTTTATCTCGTAGTGCTCTTTGATATCCGGCACCAGAATTCTCACATTCACTTCAACTTTGACGTTATGGTCCGCGTCACCATAGGAGAGCAAGAAAAAAATAGTGTTTCGTTTTATATAATTATCTTTAACTTCTCCGTATGTTCTCAGCATGCCGCCAATTTTTTCGTACACGAGCTTTTGCGTGACTTCATCAGTAGAAAACAAATCGAAGTCCAAATCGACAGAGAATCTTGCCAGGCCATGAAAAAAATATGCGCAAGTACCGCCTTTGAATCCAATCAGGGAGGAAATGGAAGTATCAGAATAAATATCACGGAGAATCTGTCCCATGATGAGCTGGTGTTTTTCTTTATTCAACATGTTTTTCTTGATATTTTTGATATGTAGCTAGTCGCTTTATTAATTGTTTATTATCATACATTTTTGCAAGCTCGAAGCATCGCCCCCAGTTAATGGATCGTAAATTGTCGAAATAAAATTTAGGAGATAAATAGCTGGTGTCGAGAAATGCCCGCTCCGGCGTAGCGATGCTGTAATTCTTTTCATTCTTGATACCAAGCGCGTTGTAGAGAACACTGTCTTTTAGTTTTTTAAAAATGATGGCATGACCATCAATTTTTTTTGTCATAGGATACGGACCGGCTACAAAAATTGAATCATGATGTTGGAAGATAATTCCAGCTTCTCGCAGAACCGTCTCAAAACTTATGTAGGAAGGGGTATAGATACTCGTTGCCAATTCTTTGATGTCGTACTCTTTATTTTTTGCAAATACACCACGAGTGAGACGGATCAGTGATCCTTGTTTAGCATAGTATTTAATCTTTGAGAGAAGATTGATTATGTTAGTTTCCTCCCAAATCAAAGCTATATCCTTTGTAGTCAGGACTGTCTTTGGGGATTGATATAACTTAGCAATAAGATTATCGGTAGCCATATATAAATATGTTTAATGGAAAGGTGGTATTTCCACCCTTCCATTGTATATTATTAAAAAAATGCAATCAACAGTCCCCCTACCCGGCATAAACTGTGAATAACAATATGTGAACCAATAGTACCCACAAATGGGTACTATTGGTTCACATTATGCAGTACACTCAAAATACATGCGGTGCTTCCTAATTTGCGCTGCACGCTCCTCGATACTCCTCCGGAACTTGCTTACAAAACTCTTCCTTTTGCTTGTCATCTTCAAAATAATACCGCGCCGCGTGTAGTAAGTGCTGCATGCATGATTGCTGGTAATAGTCATCTTGCATCATTGCGCAAAACCGCAGGGAAACCTTCGGATTATTTTCTCCGCCCCAAAAGAGAGAATCCATCGCATGAAGCATACACGCGGCCGACCCTTCGCGGTTATCTGCGAGGAGACACCAATCATACATCTGAGATAGCTGAGTATCGTTCATATTTTCAACAGACCCAGCGCGTATATCACGGCCGAGAACCAGCCCCACAAACTCTTTCCCAAATCCGCGATAACACGCATCGCGGAATATTGTTTCTTGCAATGGAATACTGTCGCAATACGGAAATGCTTTTTTAAAATCGTCCCCGGTGGGGTTACCCATATTCGCACCTACAGCTTCAAAAAGATACGGCGTTATATACACATAGCAAAGTTCGCGCGCTTCTCTGTCCGGAATCATTGCTACCGAGCACAGCGAAAGTGGATCATCTGATTTTAGATATTGTGGCCGCATTTCAGACCAAAGCTCTTTATCATGAAACCCACCGCCGATAAGTTCCATTACCGCGCCCCCCACACATTCTGCATATTCGCGATTTTGATATTCAGACGTTCCTGTTTTTTTGCAAAGTTCCACTGCTTTCAGGAAATCATATTCCGCATAGGCAAGCACACCATGCCCAAGCCCATGAAAGCACATGGTATAAGCCCCTTTGCCACCTGGAGCGCGGTAACACGCCTTTTGAATACTATAAATAGCATCCTCCCCCCGTTCAATAAATGCGCCTACGACAATGGAATGCGAACAGGCATTCCGAAAATCTTCTCGGCAAATGCTAATACCCTCCATTCCTTTCTGCCGGTATAACACATCTCCCACCACATGTCCTAAAAGATGCATGTCGATATTTGGAGGCACGGAGATTGCCTTTAAAACCTCATAGGCATACGCCGCCCCCTTTTTCTCGGCAAGAGCAGTAAAGTATACGGAAAGCTCTTGAAAATTAAGTTGCCTTCCTTCAAGTTCTTTCACCTCGGGATAGCTACCCACAAATAGAAATTTTTCACTTGGTTGCCATGTTCTTGTTATGACAAAAACAAGCACAGCAATAATAAACAGACCAAAAAAAATAAGCAGGTGTATGTTGCTCTTCCAAAACGCATCATTCCGCATAAGAAAACTATATCATGCCGCCGCTTTTATTCAACAACATAGAAAATACCAACCGCTCTATCCTCCACTAAATTACATCCATATCTATTGTCCCCCGTAGTGGAAAATACCGGCACCAACTTTTCTTCGCCATACGCAGGCACGGTAACTCTCTGCTGGGGACCCCAAGAGAGTGTCCGATTGATTGAATCTTCATTCCGAATGGTAATACTGTCTCCTCGCTTTATTTTTGTGACTACGGGTTGTATTTTACAACCTTGCTTTATCACAAGAATATCGGTATCTTGCGCTATTTTTGCAACAGCCATACTGTGTTGTTCTCGTTCCTGCGGCGAAGCATCTGGACCTGGAAAACTGAGCGCGGCTCTCTCGTCGGATTGCTCATTATTTGCTACTTCCCCTACGTTCCCTCCGTTTTTGACAACTTGAGAAACTTCTCCGTTTTCACCCGGAAACGAATTTTTATATATGAAATACGCAAGAACCACAGAAGCAAAAACTAGTACAATGATCCCCGCATTAACAAGCTTATTTTTATTTTCTACAGGTTCACCATTCATAACATAAACTCCATATTAATATTAAAAGATATATATAAGTGTAATACTGACACGTTATTGCTTATTACTACAAATGCGTTATCCACATGTTCATGTATTTGCTCCTCCGTAAAAAGAGAATTTCATAATTCAAAAACCTGAAGCGGCAATATCCCACCGTTGCGTATAACTATCACCGCCTTCTTGTAAACACGAGGTTAAACTGAATCCACATAAGATTAAACAGCTTGCCAAGAGTATTTTATATTATGAGTATACCAGATCAAAAGATCAAAACAAAAGTGCATTGAAGAACGCGAGGACGACGTCACTGAACACCCATGAAGCAAACGCGCCCAAAGCGAGAAACGGACCGAACGGTATTTGGGTTTTGAGACCCCCGCCCCAAAACAACACCACGGGTACCGCAATAAGCGTGCCGATCCAGAATGAAAGAACAACCGCAACTATGGTAAGCCAGGGCCCCAGCAAAAAGCCTATACCAAGAGCAAGCTTTGCGTCCCCCAAACCCATCCATCTTCCCTTTGAAAAAAACCATAGAGAAGCGAAGAAAAAGAATGCTCCCGCGCCAGCAAATATCTCCGGAAGTCTCACTTCCGTAAAAAATACGGAAGTGAGACTTCCGGAAATTAATGATAGCGCAATAAAAGGGTACACAAACCGGTTTGGGATTATTTTATGACGGAAATCGTACACAGAAATGGCCAGCAATAAACTAAAAATGGCGGCAAAATAAAACCACCCAAAAATCAAAAATCCGAAATCAGAAATCCGAAAAAAATTCGAAATTCCAAATTCAAAACCCAAAACATGCCAACCAGTCAATACAAAAATAAGACCCGTCGTAAATTCCACAATCGGATACTGCCAAGAAATCTGTGATCCACATGAACGGCATCTTCCTTTCTGTATAAGAAAACTTAAAAGGGGAACAAGCTCATGCCATGTAAGCGTTTTCCCGCAAGAAAAACACCGTGACCGGTCACGCCCAATCCGTTCCCCTGTTCCCAGTCGAAGCACAAGAACGTTCAAAAAACTCCCTATAATTAATCCTAGAATAAACAACGGCAATAAAAAAAAGATTGTATTCATACAGTAACTGTACTACATCCTAAAATTCCGGAAGTGGAACATCCGGCAGTTTTGTAGTAGAATTTTGTTATGCAAGACAAAGATAAGCAAAAAACAAATAGTGCCCGGGGAAGGCCTCGTACGGCACCTGGTGAAATATATCATATATATAACAGAGGCGTTGAGAAGCGAACTGTTTTTGAAAACAAAGCTGATTATTATCGTTTTATTCGCTGCCTCTATGAGCTCAATAACTCAAATCCAGTTGAAAAAACGTATATATCTAAAATATCGCCGGATGTTCCACTTCCGGTAATTAGAAAAGAGCGTGAGGTCGTGGTAGATATTCTTGCCTTTTGCCTCATGCCAAATCACTATCATCTCATGCTTCAAGAACGTATGGACGGCGGCATTACCAAATTCATGCGGAAAATAGGGACAGGCTACACTAATTATTTTAATCAGAAAAACAAGCGCGTGGGGCCCCTATTCCAAGGAACATTTAAGATATGCCATATCACGGATGACACACATTTTCGATATCTTCCCTACTACATTCATTTAAACCCTCTAGACTTAGTGCACCCTGACTGGCGCGAAGGTTCTGTTAAAGAAGTAACACAAGCATTGCAGTTCCTTGAGCAATACCGTTGGTCAAGTTTGTTGGATTATCTTGGAATAAAAAACTTTCCGTCAATTACGCGGCGTGCATTTCTCGAAGACATTCTAGAAAGTCCGACAGATCAGAAAACTCATATGATTGAGTGGATTCGGCGATACGGAGTGGAGTTGATAGAGCAAATAACCCTCGAGTGAAACGCCGGATGTTCCACTTCCGGTGACTTTTAACAGACGGTGGAACCTGGTAGGGGAGGTGACAAGCCTATGTCACCCGAGAAACCGTCGCTATCCACACAAAAATACGTGTTTACGGCGCGTAACTGAACCCACACCGCATAGGCAGAAGAGTTTGATTCGCATGTGGTGGTATTCCCCGTTTGGTTTTCCGCCGCGTCCCTCAAGGTTACAATTTGGGCGTCATCGCATATATCTGCCACACCATTGTCATAAGAATAGCCATTGTTAGTAAAAAACACGTCTGCATACACCCGAATATCGCTCATGCTGGTTTTTGCGCTTGCGTCCCTGCCTTTGTTGCGAACATCATTTAATGGCACAACCACAATAGTGGCCAAAATGCCGATGATGGCAATGACAACAAGAAGCTCTATGACGGTAAACCCGCCTAAGTTTTTCGTTGAAAAATTTTGGCAGGTAAATCTTCGCATATGTATATTGTAGCGAATAATTATATATGCGTCATGACTCTATCCACAGTTTCGATTGGAGAGTATGAAACGCCGGATGTTCCACTTCCGGTAGTTTTGGGGTAAAGTAAAAAACAACCCCGGGGATGCCGGGGCGGTTTTTGTACAAAGTACAGAATTATGCTGCCGGACAAACTGTAGCGTCAACACCTTTTGTTGCGGCTATGCCTTTTGAAACACCTTTACTATCAACACAGTAGAAACCTGGACCAAGCAGATTTATTTCTGCCGCCCAAGCAGTAGCACTCTCATCACAATCCCGACCAGTTCCCCCCTGAAGTTCAGCAGCATCTAACAATCTATCAACATCAGCACTTGCGCACATACCGACATATGTGACTGTCGCTTGTGAATCAAAATATATTTCCGCTTGCGCGCGTATTTGGCTCATACTTGCTCGTATACTTGTGTCACGGCCACGATCTCGTGCCGTATTAAGACTTGCCAACACAATAGATGCGAGAATACCAATAATGGCGATAACGACGAGAAGTTCGATAAGGGTAAATCCTTTTTGTTCTTTAAATAGTTTCATCATGCAATAATTAAGAACGAATAAATGTTGTGCACAACATTTATGAACATGTCCGACCTTTTGTGTATATTCTTGTGCTACATTCTAGTATACAGAATCCCTGCAATCATATTAAGATGGGGCTGTGGATAAGATAAATTAAACATCAAGGTAACACTTCGGCTCGTGGACTCGCTCAGTGTGATTTTAGCTCTGAGGTATGGAAGCTAAAATCAAAACTGCGTCGAAAAGCTGTAAATCGGAAGAAGAATAGCAGCAACCAGAATACCAACACCGCCGCCCAAAACCAAAATAAGAATAGGTTCAATCAAATCAACAAGATTTTCTAGCAAACTGTCAACTTCCCGCTGGTAAAAACGCGCGAGACTCTGCAAGATAGTATCCAGCCGGCCTGTCTCTTCGCCAATACGCATCATCTGCGACATAAGCGGCGGTATGTCCGGATGCTGGGCAAACGCCGCGCTGATAGAACTGCCTCCCTTCACCGACTCAATTGAATTGAGCACAATGGTGCGGTAGACCTCGTTTCCAACAACTTCCGCTGTAATCTCAAGCGCGCGCACCACCGGAATGCCGCCCGAAAGCAGCGTATGCAGATTGTCCGCAACGCGCGCCATGTAAACTCTTTGATACAATGTGCCGATGATGGGCACTGACATTTGAAATCGATGCACCGCCAGTTTTCCAGCCGGTGTTTGGTAAAATCGCCACAACAATACTCCCACCAAAGCGCCTATAAGTAAAAGGAGCACGCCGAAACTTCGCATAAAATCGCTTAGGCCTACGATGATTCTCGTATAAATGGGCAGCTCTCCTCCCACCTCCTTTAAGATAGGCGCGAGCTGCGGTATGATAACGACAAGCATAAGCATTATAACAATCACAAACGCGCCAAGAACAAAAGCTGGATAAATCATGGCGTTACGCGCTTTCGTGATGAGCTCATAGGAACGCTCCAAGTAGTCGGCAAGATAGATAAACGTTTCGTCGAGTTTTCCTGATTCTTCCCCGGACCGTACCATGTTTACGTAAAACGCCGAAAATACCTTGGGATGCCGCGCCATCGCCTGTGATATTTCCGCTCCGCCTTGTATATCATCAAGCATGGTGGCAATCTCACGTTTCAGCAACGGATTTTCCATTTCAGAAACAATGACCTTTAACGACTCAACCACGGGAACTTTCGCCTCAAACAACGTCGCGAGTTGGCGCGACAACATCACGATGTCTTTTTGTTTTACGCGCTCAAACAACCGAAACATGCCCGATGAAAAGGAGTTTTCTTTTTCCGGTTCAAGCGACACCACCACCAAACCCCGACGCTGGAGTGACGAGACCGCGATATCCACAGTCGCCGCTTCCACAGCGCCATTGCGAAGCTCGCCTTCCTGAGTACGTGCTCGATAGTTAAATTTCATAAAGCGTGAATCCTGAAACTTGAAACTTGAAACTTGAAAAAATATTCATATGGGTTTTACGCTTCAAGTTTCAAGATTAAAGTCGCCTTGATAATGTGCTTAGCTCATCGGGATTGAGCGAGTGGTTAAGAGCCGTCTCCATGGTAATATCTCCTGTGCGCAACAAGTCAATGAGTGATCGGTTAAGACTCATCATGCCATCTTGCGAGCTTGTGTCAATAACAAGATCAATCTCATGAACCTTGTTTTCCCGTATCAGATTGCGGATGGCAGAATTTGCGATCATAAGTTCAAACGCAGGAATAAGACCGCCCGAAACGCGCGGTAAAAGCCGCTGGGAAAACACACCGAGCAACGTAACGGAAAGTTGGGACCGTATTTGCGACTGCTGTGCCGCTGAAAAACTATCTATGATGCGGTCGATAGTTTGAGACGCGCTGTTTGTATGCAAAGATGACAGGATAAGATGGCCTGTTTCTGCCGCCGTAACCGCGGTTGATATGGTTTCGGGATCGCGCATCTCACCGATCATGGCCACGTTTATATCCTGGCGAAAGGCGGAACGCAGTGCAATCTGAAAACCTTCCGTATCAGTACGCACTTCCCGCTGATCCACAATGGAGCGATCTTGTGTAAACAAATACTCAACGGGGTCCTCGATCGTAAGAATATGCTCCGCCCGCTCCCGATTTATCATGTCAACCATTGCCGCAAGCGTCGTAGATTTTCCATGGCCCGTGGGACCCACCACAAGAAAAAACCCTTGTTTTTTTCGCGTAAATTCTCCCAGTATGTCGGGTAAACTAAGCTCCTCCAACGTGCGTATAGTATACGGAATGAGGCGCAGCGAACACCCAATGTAACCACGCTGAAAGTACGCGTTTCCACGAAAGCGCAGTTTGTCTTTGTAAGAAAATGAGAAATCCAATTCATGGCGGGCATACAATTCCTTTTTCTCGGCTTCCTCAAGCATCGCCATGACAAGCCCCTCGGTGATTTCTGGTGTGAGCACCGGCTTGTCTGCAAGCGGAACGAGTTGTCCGGTAATGCGCAAGGTGGGATGGCGTCCCACCGCCATATGCAAGTCGGAAGCATCATCGCGCGCCACACTCAAAACAAGCTCCTCCAATTGCTGCGCGTATTCCATTATTGTTTCTGCTTTGCCAGTAATGTGATTACTTTCTCCACAACTTCGGACGGCGTAAAATGCGCCTTTATGATGTAGTCATCCGCTCCCAGCCGGATACTCCGCTGGGTGTCGTCTTTCTGGCCGAGATTCGTCAGCATAATAACCAATGATCTCGGCACTTTTTTATTGTGTCTGATTTCCGAAAGCACCTCGAAACCATCCATTTCCGGAAGTACAATATCCAAAAGAATGATGTCCGGCGCGAATGCGCCCGCCTTATCAACCGCCTCGCGGCCGGTTTCGGCAATTTCAACCTTAAAACCGACTTCCTTAAACTTCAACGCATACATCTCAAGCAAAAACTCGTCGTCGTCAACAATGAGTACTTTTTTTTGTTGTGCGTCTTTTTCACTCATATACGTATATACTAACGCGCCTTTGCTAAAAACGCCACTATTAAATTGCGACCTGTGTCAACTCTTCGATACCCACGGTCCCATCAAGCACTTTTAGTATACCATCCTGCCGCATGGTAATCATGCCCTGTCGGTTTGCTTCTTCGGCAATTTTTGCTTCCGACGGCTGTTCTTCCAAAATCAGTTTCTCCAATGCCGGTGTCATGCTCAACACCTCAAATATGCCCACGCGCCCGCGCGTTCCCTTGGGGCACGCTGCCGATGGAATTGCCTGATATATCTGTTTTGGTATTTGTATCTCTTTAGATATATATTCAGGCATAGCTGCAATTTCCTTTTCAAGCGCATCCCATATTTTTCCTTCAACGGAAATGGGTTTCTTTGAGTCTTGGCACAACATGCGCACCAGACGTTGACCAATCGCAAGCACCAAGGTAGCCGGTATAAGAAATGGATCCACCCCCATATCAATGAGGCGCGGTATCGCGCCGATTGCTGAATTGGTATGCAGCGTAGACAACACCAAATGTCCCGTGAGCGCTGCATGTATCGCAAGGAGTGCCGTTTCTTTATCGCGGATTTCCCCCACCATAATAATATCGGGGTCTTGGCGCAACACGCTCCGCAGACCAGTCGCAAACGTATAATTGATTTCCGGCCGCATCTGCGACTGGCTTACCCCCTCCACACTGTATTCCACCGGGTCCTCAAGACTCACAATATTTGATCGCTCCTGATTCAGTAATTGCAAAATCGCATAGAGCGTTGTTGACTTGCCCGAACCGGTCGGCCCGTTGACAAGAATCATGCCATACGGCCGCCGGATATTTTCTTTAACCAGTTCCAAGTTGCGCCCCCTCAAACCAAGGTCGGGAAGCGTTTTGATGCCGACGGTCTGGTCAAGGATGCGAATAGCTACTTTTTCCCCGAAAAACGTCGGAAATGTGGAGACACGAAAATCAATCTGCGCGGTTCCGAGTTTCATGCCAAACCGACCATCCTGCGGTTTACGCTTTTCGTCGAGTTTTAACCGCGCAAGAATTTTTACACGCGAAACAACGGCCTCGTGAATGCTCATGGGCAAAAATAAACTCGTGTAGAGCACACCGTCAAGACGAAACCGCACGCGCATTTTATCACGCCCGGGTTCAATATGAATATCAGACGCACGTCCTTCGGTTGCGTGTTTTAAAATTACAGCGACTAGCTTTGTGACAGGCGTATCTTCAACAAACACCCCCCTGTCTGTTTCCTCCGCCGCCTTGGCAGGATACTGCTGCTCCATCTGCAACTCAAATTCTCCCATCGCTTTCTCCGCCTCACCCCCGAGCCCTTGGTATTGTTCCAAAACACGCTTGAAATCTGATTGGGAAACGACAAATATCTTAAACGGGATACTGCCATTGGCCGCTATGAACTTTAAGGCCTCGCGCGCCTCTATATCATCTGGGTACACCATGCCCACCGAAAGGACGTTATCTACCAATTCAAGCGGTACCAACTGATAATGGCGCGCGGATTCTTCCGATATGTATTTCAATACGTCAAACGGTATCCGTTTGTCGTCCAGGCGAAATGATGGTACGCCGAACAGCGCGCTTTTCGCGCCAATGATATCACCTTCCGGCACATGCGCAGCAATTACTATATCCTCCAGCCGCTCGTTGTTTCCCTGCGCTTGCTCGGAAAAACCCTCCGCTTCTTCAGCAGTTATACTATTCTGTAAAACTAATATATCAAGTAAGGTTTTTCGCGCCATATAAAATCCTGAAACCTAAACCCTGAAGCTTGAAACCTTTTTAAATGTTTTCATGTTTTAAGGTACAAATGGGTTGCGACGCCTGACTGCGGGCTCTTGTGTCACCGGGCGCGGCACTTCCGACAAAGATCGAAACGCCTGATCATCCAAGACAGAAATATCAAGAAGTACAGCCTGAAGCGTAGCGATGGTGCTCAATATCTCAGCACGCACCACCGCGTATTGGCTCTGTTGCTCTCTACCGCCGCCCGCTTCCAAAACCTCATCGCCGCCGCCCTGCCAAGCAAACCATACTATGCCGCCGCCCACTATCGCCACCAATGCAATGACAAATATAAGATTTTTTTTCAGAGATTCAATCATAAAATAGTCCTATCCTGATAATATGCTTGCAGAGTAACCTCAAAACCAACTGGCGTATCAACGCCTCCTGATCCCAACAGCGATATCCGCACCGCGTCCACCAAACGCAAATTCTTTTCTACCAGGTCGAGGAATTTCATAAAATCATCATAGGAACCATTGAGACTCAGTGTAACAGTAAGGGTTTTTATTCCGGCTGAAGTACCGCCTTGCGGAACGGATTCTTCCACGAACGAAACTTTCCCAATCTCCATGCGAGCGTCTTTGGCTATCACATCAAGATCGATAAACAATTCACTAATCGCGGAGCCCGCGGGAAGGAACTTTCGTATTTTTTCAATGTCGGCATTTGATATACTGTTGTACGTGCCTCGAAGCTCGTCGCGCAGACGGATAACCTCACGCGCTTTGCTGATGGCATCAGCTACTACCGCCTGCTCGGCGCGCAAATCCGCCACGTCCAAAAGCCCGGGCTCTACATACGAGCGAAACAAAAACACTCCCGCTCCCGCAAACAAAACCGCAATAAGTAACCGTATCATATATATATTACCGATACCGAAATAAATTCTCGTTTAAAACAAAGTCCATACCGAAATTCACAGCGCCAGCGTCCGCTATCTGCACATTGGTCAATGTTATACTTGATACGGTGGGTTGGGCACGCAATTGCTCCAGTTGCTGGTGAAGCGCGCTAAACCCACTCGCTTTGCCACTTACCGTAACCGCACCTCCGTTCGTAAAGCCGTACGAAAAATTCGTATAATACACATCTTCAAGCGTGTTATCCTCCAAAAAATCAAAAAGATGCGAGGTATACACATGTTGCGCAAGAAGCGAGCGCGCGGTTGCAAGTCCGCGATCCACGCGCGCTATTTCTCCAATGATTTTCGGGTCCAAATCCTCTTCCTGCTGCGCAAGCTCATGGGTAAGGCCGTCGAGCGATTCTTCCAAACTGCCCTTATAAAACACAATGCCGCCATACACGAGTGCTACAACAAAAAAGAAAAGAAACGCAATAAGTACAAGAATGTCTAGCCCCTTCCCGGTTTTTTGCATACGGGGGGACCCGGCATACTCCATTCTGGATTTTGCAATGAGTGATGGATCTGACATATAAAAGACTAGGTTCTAGGCTTTAGGCCCTAGGCTCTAGAATTTAGGATATGTTGAATCCTAATGCCTAAAGCCTAACTCCCCTAGCGCCTATTTAAGTCCTCTAAGCGCGAGGCCCACCGCAACGGAAAACGATGGACCAATTTCTTTGAGTACCGGCTGAAAGAATGCTGGGTACTCAAGCCGCGTGAAAGGATTACCGATAATAACCTCAACACCAAACTTCTTGACCATATAATCAGCAAGCCCCAACAACAACGCGCCGCCCCCTGTTATGAATACCTTTGAAACCGTACCTTGGTGTTTTCTTGTGTACCCCACCACAAATCGCTCAATTTCAATAAGTACGAAATCTATAAGTGGTGCGATAACTTTCATAACTTCTTGGTGTTCCACGCGTACCGATACGCCAACCTCGCGTTTCAGTATCTCCGCTCGTTCAAAACTAATGTCCAAAGACTCGGAAAGAGCAATGGTTATATTCTGCAAGCCTTTCTCAATGCTGTGATTTGCGCGAACAACGCCATGGTCTAACATTGTCATTTTGGTTGTTACTGCGCCAAAATCAACCAACAGCATGCCGGAACGCTCGCGGCTCACCACCGAGCGTATGGAGCTGAATGTCTCTATCTCAAATGCAGCCACGGTCAACCCCGCGTCTTTCACAATACTGTGATATTTTTCCAGTACATCTTTAGGAACAGCAACAAGAATTACCCGCGTTGTCTGGCGTGCAGGCGTAGAGACCGTACCTTCTTCATCGATAACACTATCAGGCACTTGCCACCAGTCCATCACAACTTCCGCCAAGGGAATGGGAATGTATCGGCGCGCCTCATACTGCATGACTGTTTTTAAGTCTTCCGATTGAACTTTCGGAATCTCAATGCTTGTCACAAAACTATTCCGGACCGGCATCGCAACAATGGCTTCCTTTGCCGTAGCGCCTGTTTCGCGCAAAAGGTCGCGCAATACTTCGGTTGCCTTTTGACTTGAAAGGCGCACGCCCTGCCCGATGCTTTTTGAGGCATAGGGACCTGTCGCAAGCTCGCCGTAGGTTTCGAGCACCGCACGCTCTTCGACTAAACGCACCTGTACCAACTTAATGGACGCGGATCCCATATCCACGCCAAGCGTGCTCTTTTCTTTATTAAAAAGAGAGAAACGCGATGACTGAAAACTTTTAAAGAAAGGGACATCCATGTTATTATATCACGACCTCATAACAAATTGTAACAAGTTTATCCACACGAGAGCCTATCTCAAAAATAACAATGTAAATGCATGATTATAACACCCCTCGTATCAAAATGGAAAAACGCCGCTCTTGATCTTTTGTTTCCGGCTTATTGCGTTGCGTGCGGAACAATTGGCTCGTGGTTTTGCGCGCCATGCCTGGAGGCCGTTCCATTGCGCGACCCCGCATGCCTTGTATGCCATGCCCGCAATGCCGCAGGAACACTATGCAATTCGTGCAAACGGCACGTACCGAATCTTACGCGCGCCGTATGGGCGACTTCATACGATTACACGCCCATTCATGAAGCTATTGTGCAATTTAAATACAGCGGCAACCGCTCGCTTGCTAGTCCCCTCGCTTCTTGTATTGTATCATCTATAAAAAAACGCTTGCAAGTGAAAAGTATGGTGATTCCGCAAGATGCTGTCCTTCTTGCGCTTCCCCTGCATCCCCAAAAGCGCCGGGAACGCGGATTCAACCAATCAGAACTTCTTGCCCGCGTTGTTGCTGACGAACTTTCGCTTCCATTGCTCCCGGCGTTTGTGCTGCAACGCATCCGCCCTACCCCGCCGCAAGCACATGTGCGCACGCGCGAGGAACGGCTCAAAAACATCCGCGGCGCGTTTGCCGTGCCGAAAGAACACTATCCGCTCGTCGCAGGAAAAACCATACTTCTTGTTGATGACATCACGACTACCGGCAGTACGCTCAACGACGCCGCCCGCGCGCTCAAAGAAGCCGGCGCCAAAGCGGTATGGGGCGTAGTTGTAGCGCGGGGGTAACAATGCTGAAAGTTAATCTATTTTTTATAGATATCTTTGCGATGGCCAACTCTTAAAACTAAAATGCTGTTTTCTTCTGTATCAAACACAATCCGATAATAACCCACCCTGAAACGAAATCCACCTAAATCTTTATCATATATTTTTTCAGCATAGTGTAACGGGTTGCGCTGTGAAACAAAATAAGCGAGCTTCTCGCGAAGTCGCTCTTGAACAGCGGTGTCAAGTTTTTGCCAATCCGACCTCGCCCGCTTAGAGAATAAAATTTGCATTATTTTGACTTAACTCTTGCAAACACTCCTGTTTTTACGTCAAACTCATACACCGCCCCCTTTTTAATTTCAAGGCGCGATTTTTGGATAGCGCGCTTAAATCTCAACGATCGACTCATCTCAAATTCTTCCATAATATCCTCAATCTTTTTCCAGCTTTGGAGTGGCAAAATAACCACCGGTTCTCCGCGAAAACGAGTTGTTTCAACATTTTTTTCTATTGTTGTAATATCACGATAAGTCACAATCCAATGATGTCGTAACTTTATTAAAAAGTCAACGACTACCGGGGTACATTCAATCAAAAAGTTAGGTTCGATTTTCTACTTCTCTTCAACAAAATAACCCCGTAAATAGCGGTTATTTTTGGCTGCGGTGATGTATTAACCTTTGCGCGAACCCACTTCGCACGCGCGGAGCGCGTGGTGGCTTGAAACTGCCTCGTACGCTCCGATTGCGTGGTGATGCGAGACAATGCGCCTCGGACACGCTCGCGGACTCGCGTGTGCAAAAACCAAAAAATTTCCTTGCATTTTTCTCGCGCCTCCTCCCCCCACCCCTCCGCCGCGAA
>VMFT01000023.1 GCA_007376195.1 Parcubacteria group bacterium Gr01-1014_29
GAGGCGTAGTAGAACTACGGCGATACTCTTTTTGCGAAGTCTGACGAAGGCGTAGCCGAGAATCTGAAATTGCAGCAGGAAGAGTTTTGAAACCATCTCAATATATCCTCTTCTGCTCCGCCAAAATTCTGTCCACTAGCTTTGGAGTTTTGGGAATGACATAGGGACGCAGAAAAATGAGAATTATCGCACTAAGGAAATAGAGGATGGAGGCGAGAAGAAAGATATTCCTGAATCCGGCGATAGCGAGGAGTATTCCTCCGAGTGCGCCTCCAAGCGCCGATCCGCCGCCAAAAGAGAGCGAGGAGCGGAGCGACCATTCAAACCCTTCGTTTCCTTTATCAACGTGCCGTGTAAACACCGCATAAAAGGGAGGGACAAGAAGAGAATCCCCTATGCCAAGGAGCGCCTGCAATATATAGACATGCCATACTTCAGAAGCGAAAAAATAACCTCCTATCACGAAACCAGAAAGCAAAAGCCCGCCCACCATAAAATAATGATCATCCAGTTCTCCATGGTTTTTATCAATGAACCGAGCAGTGAACAGTTGAAGAATTGATTTCACGATCCAATAAATCGCAATTGCAAATCCCACCACTTCCGCAGATCCGCCATATATTTGCTGGGTGATAAACAGGGCAAAGATAGGGGCAAGCAGGGCGCCGCTTGTGGTTACCAAAAAATCACTTACGATGATAATTGAGATGACTTTATTTAAATGCGTGCGGAATGTGAGAAAAGGAAGCATGTTTTTATTATACCAGATTCCAGCAAAATGCGGAAACAATAAATCCCTGTGCGTGCAGGGATTTTATCGCATTCCATTCATTCTCTCATCTATTCTTCGTGCGCGTCATGCAAGGGATGATCACCCGCACGAGGAGTGATTTTATGCGTCCCCTCAGTCAAACTTACTGTGGCTTGGGCATTCACGCGCCCCCACCCATAGGTTGGATCTTTCCCGCGCCTGCCTAAATCTTTTGCCGTTTTGAAAAGCTTGCTTTCCACAGCGCTCTCGCTAAGTGTTGGCTGTGCCGCTTTAAGAAGCGCGATGACTCCCGAGACCATAGGCGTTGCCATGCTGGTACCGCTCAATGTTGCGTATCCTCCCGGGTATGAAGAGAAAATACTTACTCCCGGCGCGGTTAGATCAACCGCATTCCCGCGACCGGAGAAACTTGCGATTTTATCCAACGCATCCACCGCACCGATCGTTACCGAATAACTCACGCAACCGGGAATGGAGACGCCCGCGCTTCCGCTATTGCCCGCGGCGACCACTACTGCTGTTCCGCGCTGACGCGCATATTGGATCGCAGCGGTTACGTCCGGAAGAACCGAGTCGCAAAAGTTTTTGTATACATACGGCCGCGCAGTCCCTAAACTCATATTGATTGCATCCGGATGGAAATCATCCGAAGTGCTCGCAATCCCGTCCGGCCCATCAATCGCCCAATATATTCCCGCGACCACGTCGCTGAAAAATCCAGAACCTGCCGCATCCAGCACTTTGCCCGCGATGATTCCCGCATCCGGCGCAACTCCTTTTGCTTGCGGGTTTATCCCATCCGCAGTGATGATACCGGCAACGTGCGATCCGTGACCATTATCATCCATTGGGTCATCATCGCCGTTCACAAAATCTTTTCCTTCGAGATAACTTGACGCAAGTTCAGGATGCAGATAATTGTAGCCGGTGTCAATTACAACGACTTTTCTCCCGGCGCCGGTATTGCCTCCCGCCTGTACTGTGTCCGCGCCGATTTGGTGATTCGCGCCTGCATCAGTCGCAAACACGCGCACATCTTCTTCAAATCCAAGGATATCCGCCGTTTTCTCGGAGCAGACCACCGCATGGAGTGTTTTTATTTTACGCACGATTCTGCACCCCTGCTCCACTGCCTTATGCGCGTCTGCTTCACTATGAGCGATAACACGCTTTCCCTCTTCGGAAGTTTTCTTTCCTTGGGAATAAGCCGCCTGGCCCGTTACAGAAAAAATACCGAAGACAATGCAAGAAAAAATAACAACTGCATATATGATTTTTTTCATAGAGATAATACGGAAAAGTTAGTTAATAAATAACTGAATTTGGCAAAAATAGTTATTTCCTGAGCGAAGTCGAAGGAATACATTATGTGTGGTAGCCCTTCGACCCTAGCCCGAACGGGTTTAGGATAAACTCAGGGACTATTATTCTATGGAATTTGCCAAAGTTTAATAAATAAATGGAAACTTTCCTTATTAGACCTACTGCGTAAAGATTTTCGTAGCGAAATTTTCATATTTCAAGCGAGTGTTGCAAATAGTATGAAGCATATACGGCGTATATGTTGAATAATTTTTGCAAAGCCGTAACCGAAATATGGAAATTGCAGTAGAAAAATCTTTGCGCAGTAGGTCTAGTATATCAAATACCCTTTATAAGGTCAAAACAGCAAGCAGTAATCTTTCACGTCTTGTCATTGCGGAGAAACGATTGGCAATCGTTTCTCCGGCTTGTCGGGACGCGGCAATCCCAAGACCAAGAATATCGCGTATACAAGAAGGTGATTGCTTCGCTACACTCGCAATGACGTGGTGATTAATTAGCACCATCCTCTATTTGCTGTTTGCTACTTTGTGTTTCGGCGCACCCTCTCCATACATCTGCTGGATTTCGTAGGCAGTGAGGGTTTCGGAGTAGATGCGGGCTTCGTCTATGAGACCGTTGAAATAACGATTAGGGACTCCTGTCCCATGCCATGATCGTCCTATTATCACATCCCGATTATTTTTCCATGTCCCAGGACCGCTCCAAGCCGCTGTAGACACAAGATGCCCATCAATATAAAGTCGTAACATGGTTCCGTCATAAGTCCCGGCCGCATGATGCCACTTATTATCAAGTAAACTCTGCGGGGACTCCGTTGCCACACATAAATTTGATCCATCATAATAACAAATTGCCCACTGAAGATTCCCTGTGGTGTTTCCTTGCATCAGCCAACCAGAATAAGGGGTAACCCATCCGTGTTCTTTGTCAACCACAAGATATTGAGCATCAGTTTGCGATGGACTTGCTTTCATCCAAACTGATACCGTCATGTTCGTGTTTTGGAGCAACTCTGAATGAGGTATAGCAATGTACCCGGTTGCTCCGTCAAAACCGAGACACCTTCTCAATTCCAGTCCGCATTGACTCTCGGTCTGCCATGTAACTCCTCCATTGAGAGTACCACTATTCCCTTCTCCGGAAGCATCTCGCGCGGTTGTTCCTGACCCCTCCTCAAAACTCCACGATCCTACGGCAGATGCGCCGAGTGTGTGATCCAATTGCGCATAGAGTGACTTTCCCGCGGCAATCCTCGCTTTCTCTCGCGCAGAGTTTACACTCGTCAAGACCACACTCGCAAGCGTGGAGATAATGGAGATTACCACAAGGAGTTCTACGAGGGTAAAGCCCGTAATACAACTTCGGCTGTCCCGCTGAAGGCGGGACAAATGAAGATTGCCGAAGTTGATATACGGGGTAAAACCTCTTGTCCCGCATACCGCATTTATTTCGCGCATTTTTTGGATCATGAATTTCGCGGGTTATTATCTGCGGTAAACGCTACAGCTATACCCCCGACATATTATGCAATTACTCTGAACCCTTCTTTTGAAAAATCGGCATCAAATGCAAGCGCGGTTGTGATTCCTCTTTGCTTCATGAGAAGAAAACTCATGCAATCCACAAAACTTATGTTTTGTCTTGTGCGCCGGGAAAAATATTCTGCGGCTTCACTATGCATAGATTCATCAATCCACACTAATGGAAACAACAGAGATTCTTGGAGGAATCTTTTTGCGGGATCAAAACCAAGCCGGCGATGTATAAGCGCCGATGTTTCTACGATTATGTAATTATGCGTACACCATTCTTCGCGCTTTTCAAGAAGATCTTTGAACATACGTTTTGCGCGTGTATGGTGGGTATCTTTCTTGTCGGCTAACGCGTAAAAGAGCGATGTATCTAAAAAAATCATACTTTCTTTTTTGGCCCGAATGCTTCTCCTAATTCTTCATCGTGTTTTTCTGAAATGCGGCCGCTTCTTTTCCCTCGCGAGACACCCGCGCCAATGAAAGAAAATGAAGCAACGCCAAATGGCTTCATCTCTTGCCTGTGGATGCTCTCCCGAAGCGCCTCCCGTATTACATCAGAGACAGAACGCCGTTCATGAAACGCGCGCTTTCGTAATATATCCCGCGTATGTTCATCTAATTGAATTTGTGTCCGTTTCATATCCTTATTATATCAGCATGACTACATGCTGTCAAATTACCTTTTCTCCGCCACCCGATGCGTTGACGCACCCTCTCCATACATTTGCTGGATTTGGTAGGCGGTGAGCGCTTCAGAGTAGATGCGGACTTCGTCTATCATTCCGTTAAAAAACCAACCGCCCGAATAGTATCTTCCTATTACCGCCGGATATGTGCTTTGGGCGGGCACGCCGCTGTAAGCATACGATGCGCTCAACGCTCCATCCACATAAAGCTTTATTGTTGAGCCGTCATAGGTCTGTGCAACATGGTACCATCTGCCGGTGGTTCTGGCTACGTTATCTGTGGCAATACGCTGGGCGCCATCCATGCCTATTATTGCTTGAAAACGACTGGGAGCCCACGATGCTTCGGAACCACAGATTTCAATCTTATAACTATAGTCCGGATATACCCCTTTTGTGATAATAAAACCGCACGATCCGAATGCACCCATAGTGCTCATATTCACCCATGCTGATACAGTAAAATTAGCGCCTACATTAATACTGGGACTATTTGGTATTTCGAACGAATCAGCTCCATCAAGAAACATACACCGCCCGAATCCAAGTCCGCACTGGCTACTGGTCTGCCAACTAATCACGGTGCCTACAAAACTGCCGCTATTATTCTCGCCCGAACTATCACGGATTGTTGTCCCCGATCCCTCTTCAAAACTCCAACTCCCTACGGCACTTGCACCAAACGCATGATCAAGAGAGGAATAAAACTGCTTGCCCGCGCCGATCCGCGCTTTCTCTCGCGCGCTGTTTACATTGGTAAGTACCACGCTTGCAAGTACCGAGATAATGGAGATGGTAACAAGGAGTTCTACGAGGGTAAACCCACGCGTTCTCTCTTTTTTGAATGTTCGTTTACGGTATTGCCGCTCGGTTGCGGCAACAATTGAGTAAATCAAATCTTTTTCTTTAAGGAGTCCGTTTGTATGCAAGTTTTCAAGGATTCTCTTGAACGCTTCCGCTCCTTGACGTTTGCTCCTGCAAATGATTACGCCAAAATTCCCAAAATGCTCTGCATAAAAATATACTCCGAAATCCAAATCGGAGGTTATAATAACAGCGCTATGAGCTTTCAGCCAGCTGATGATTTCTTCGTCTCTTTTCCCTTTAAGTCCAACTTCCCTTGCCGCATGCGCTTCATAGCCGAGGATACGCAGCCATTCTGCTAATCCCGGGGAGAGATTCTCATCTACAAGAAATCTTTGCATCATGAAGGAGAGGAGGGGATTAAATCCTTTTGCGTTTCATCAAAACGGGTCATACGGGCGGCAAAGCGAAGCACCGCAATCACGTCTTGAGGGGTAATGTCAGGATACTCCTTACGAATCTCGTCTGCGGTATACCCTTCCGCAAGCAAATTTAAGATCACATACACGGGAATCGATTTTCCGCCACCCGATGCTTTGGCGCTCCCTCCGCGTACATCTGCTGGATTTGGTAGGCAGTAAGGGCTTCGGAGTAGATGCGGACTTCGTCTATGAGACCATTGAAAGTACTTCCGCTCGGCTGTGACAAGCGCCCGCTTATTCTTAAAACAGCGCCGCTTCTCTCCAGATTTCCATTAGCATAATCAAACCTCTCTCCTAATGCCCCATCCCGGTACGAGTATACGCCCGCACCGTCATATGCCACTGCGACATGCGTCCACTTGCCTTGAGGAATCACAATACTTGTATTGTGCCAAAACCAAGTTCCTCCGGCTGGTTTGATGGCCCACTGTAGTGTATTGCCACTGCGTATGCCGACTTCATAATCATGCTCTTTGTTCACAATCATGCATGTGTCGGCTGTAATTGGACAGTCTCCGGTTCTCTGAATCCATGCTGCAACTGTAATATTCTGTATCGGTGCAAGAGATTCACTATGGGGAACTTCAATAAAATTTCCCGAACCGCCAAAAAATATACACCTACCGAGTCCCAGACCGCACTCGCTTTCGGTTCTGCGCGACCCTCCATTAAGAGTACCGCTGTTTCCATATCCGGAGCCGTCTCTCACAGTGCTGCCCGATCCCTCTTCAAAACTCCATTTGCCGACTACTTCGCTCAATGTGGAATCAAGCTGGGCATAGAGATGCTTGCCCGCGCCAATCCTCGCTTTCTCTCGCGCAGAGTTTACATTGGTGAGGATTATGCTTGCGAGCATGGAGATGATGGCAATAGTTACAAGGAGTTCTACGAGGGTGAAGCCAGCACTCACAGTTAGTGCTGGGGGAAACCCCGCCTTTCTTTGCATAGCGTGTTCCTTCTTATGATATATCGTCATAAAATGAGAGATACGAGATATCCGCTGCTGCCATGTTAAACACTCGGTGTTTAACATAAGTCAGCTTTTGATTATCCTCCCTTTCTCAACACACCAATCGCACTGTATTCTTTTTATCATACCACAACCACCTCAAAAAAGTGAGGATTGCAAAACGCTTTTTGGTTTCTCACCTTCCCCGAATATTTTTACTTTTCCATACTCGCCGTCATACCCGGGCTCAATTTGTAATCTCCCCTCGCGCACGCGCTTAATCCCTTCTAAAATTTCAGGACGTATTGATCGCGCAAGCTCTGATTCTCTCACGTCAAAAAGAATTGAGATCTCGTTTCCAAATTCTTTTACAAGTGAAAAATATTCATCCTGCACACTTTTTGCAGTAGGCGAGGCAACGCCGATTGCTTCGGCGATAATTTCATCCAATGGAACCATATTTTTGTACGGCACCGCGTTTGCCGGCATAAACCCTTCCGGCCGATCTGCAAGTTCCTCTACCCTATTTACCACCCCCACTGTCACAGGTTTCCCACAGTTTGGACACAGCTTGTTCAGTCGTTTTGTTTCTTCGGGAGCGCAAGAGAATTTGCACGCGCGATGACCGTCGTAGTGATACATTCCCTCTTCCGGGAAAAATTCAATTGTGGAAAGAAATCGTTTCGGATCTTTTGATTTTATTGCCTCAATAATCCCCTTGTACGAAAGTTCTGCTTCAACAATATTTGCTTCACGTCCGATTCTGCGAAGAGAGTGGCTGTCGGAATTTGAAATAAGCGCGTATTTATCAAGCATGGAAAGCCGCCAATTCATTCCAGGATCGCTACTCAATCCCGTTTCCAGCGCATAAATATATTTTGAATACTCGTCAAAACATTCTTCTATCGTATCAAATCCTGATTTTGATCCGAACACAGAAAACCAAGGAGTCCAACAATGCGCCGGCACAAAAAAGCATTCCTGATCCGCATCAAGACAGAGTTTGAGAAGCTCTTTTGATCCCACGCCCACAATCGGCCTCCCATCCGATTTTAAATTCCCCTGCCATCCAAGCACTGTGTTTATTTTCTCCGCCGCTTCAATGGAAGGCGCAAAAATCAGATTATGCACGCGCCGGGTTTTCCCTCCTTTGGAATAGATACTTGAAATCTCAACGGTAAGCATGAATCTTACTTCAGAGTTCAGAGATTGGAAATTAGGGATTAGAGAAGATTTTAATCTATAAAGTCCCTGTTCTGCCGGTTCCAATTTTTTCTTTATCTCCTTTATCCACGCCGGATGCGTAAAATCACCCGTGCCCATTACAGTAATCCCTTTCAGACGCGCCCAGTAATCCAAATTCTCCAAAGTCATTTCTTTTGAAACCGCGCGGGCGTAGGGAGAATGGATGTGGAGGTCGGCGATGATGCGCATAAAGAAATAATACCCCAAAAGAAAAAAGCCGCAAATACCACTATACTATGCGGCGTCACCATCTCTTGACCTACCTGTTTTCTACAAGTAATATATGAATTATGGAAACCTCCCCTCTCACCATCATTGACGATAAGCATATGCGCGGTGTAATTGCGCCCGCGCGTACAATATCCAAGCGAATGCTTGAAGATATTATTGATTTTATCGAGCTTTCTACACCCGAAGCAATCAGGGAAACGGCAAAGCGAATTCGAGAAGCCGATCAAAAGAACTCTTGGGTTCCGGCGCGGGAAGTTGGAAAACATTTCCAAAAGCGAGTCAGGGCGTCAAAAAAGAAGTTGTAGTATCATTGCATGCTCACCTACTTTTTTCATCCCACTGCGGAAAAGGAAATCGCCCGCCTGCCTCTTAAGGAGCAGGGGCGTATTTTTGTTCAAATGAGAGCGCTTTGTCAACTTACCCATCCCCTGCAACACCGAAATGTGATTAAACTTGAAGGCGGTGAAAATGAATTCCGTTTGCGCGTAGGGAACTATCGGGTCAAATTCACATTAAGAAATAAATCCTCCATCCTTGTCACTCACGTTGAGCATCGGCAAGTTGGTTACTGAATTCTCCAAAGTCATGTCTTTGGACACTGCGCGCGCATAAGGCGAATGGATGTGAAGGTCGGCGATGATGCGCATAAAGAAATAATACCCCAAAAGAAAAAAGCCGAAAAGTCGGCCTTACTCACTTCTCAATCTCCGAGGGGAAATTAATTCTCGCCGTAGAGCGACATCCATAGGCGAACCATCTCTCGTATCAACTCATTGCTGGCAGACATCATCATTGTTTTCAACACTCGTTCCTGGGTCTTCTTTTCACTAATGTCCGCCTCACGCATTACGGAAGCAACCGTTTCCACCAGTATATCTTGCGACCCAATACTACACAGCACGACAGTATCCCTTATATCAGGAGCCGTGTGCCGTGCGAGTTGGATGATGCAGCGCTTTTCAGTGATTCTTGCTTCGTAAACCCGGCAACGCGGCGATTCGTCTACCCTCGTGAATTTTTGCTCAAACCCAGACGCGCTCTCAATATCTCCTTGATACACTCCCACGCTGATCAAACAAGCAAGATTACGCGGAATATATGTCCCGTTTCTTTTCATCCTCACCTACCTCCTTTTACCATTGCAGATCAAAAGAACTCCATAGCGGCAAGTGTACAACATCCTTTCATAAAAAACAACTGCATACGATATAAATCACTGCGCCTTTCTATCCTCTATATAAAAACCGGTACACTTCGTAAAAAATTCCCGCAAGGATCACTACGTAGATAATCCCCACTTTCCAGAATTGGGTGCGCCAAAGATCTCGCTCTTTGCCTTTTGCGTGCATGCGGATATAGGTGGCAATCACGAGCGCCGCGTCTATTCCCATGGCAATCGCGCCCACCGCGCCGATGATTGAAATAAAACTGGTGAATCCCGCAAAATAAAAAAGAAACGGGAGAAACACTGCGGCAAGCCACGCGGCCGTCCGCGTTGCCTTAAAATCCAGTTTCAGCATTGCCTGAAAACTTTTGCTTAAGGCGATGTAGGAAGTAAAGACCGCGAGCAGTCCAATGCCGCTTCCCAAAAGCGTAACCCATCCTCCGGCAAACGGCAAAAGTCTGCTCATCGCGTCCTCGCTTACCGCATCTCCGCTGACTCCCACCACCGCGAACGCGAACAGAAAATAAAGTACTGCCGGCACAAGCGAACCGATCCAAATGGCTCTACGCGCCTTTTGCCGATCCCTGCCAAGAACCGCAATCACATCCGGAATCACGGTTCCGCCGGAAAGCGCAAAAAGGAGCACGCCATAAGGCAAAAACGCTTCCGAAAGAGAAAATCCGTGTATGTTCTCAAATTGTACCAAAGGCGCAAGGATAAGGATTAAAAAAAGAATAAAGAGAACGAGAAATGCCGTAAGAATGCCGTTTATCGCCGCCACGCGGCGCAGAGAAAAAAAAGTGACTGCCGAGCCGATTGCCGTGAATATAAACGCCCAGACTCCTTCGCTTGACTCCATCCAAAAAAACTGGGCAATCCCGTTGAAAAACACTGCTCCCACTAAAATATACGCAAGCAATGCGCCCAGTATGCCAAAGAGTGTGGAAAACTTCGCGAGTTTCTCGGTACGCGGTCCAAGATAATATCTCACATACCCGGGCAGACGATGCGCCTCGGGCGTTTTAAGCACAATCTCGGCATAAAAAACATGCAGTGTGGTAACCGCCGAGGCAAGAATCACAAGCTCAAGCGCGCCCAGCCAAAATCCGGCCTGCACAAACGAAAAAGGGATGGCAAACATTCCCACCCCGATAATCATACCGGTAAGCATTAACACTGCTTCAACGAATTTCATCACTGTAGTAATCGCGAGTATACGAATCAAACTAAAAATTACGAATGAGAGATGATTTGTATATTAGACCCGTTGCTTTATAATTTTAATTGGCTTATGTAAGCCAATTCGGTTAAGATAGGTAAGCCATTTTTCTTAAAAGGCGCTGGGTCTATTCGTATATTAATCTTACATTCGTATACTCGCGATTACTCTATACCTCCACCACTTTTTCTTTTTTCACCATCTCAATCACTTTTTCTATAAGCGTTTTTGGATCCGGATCAAATACCACTTTTCCTTTTCCGCGATGCGCTTTTTCCAAAATCTCTTTGATTTCATCGGCCATGCCTCCGGTTTCAGTGAGAATCCCTATCACTTTATTATCCTCAAACGCAATCGTAAATTCGTTGAGCGTTCCCATACGACCACATGTAATAAGAATCGCATCAGAAGAGCGGGTAAGCAAAAGATTTCGCCCCGAATAGCCGAAGCCCGTGTAGATAATAATGTCGTGATAGTCAATCGGAAGTTTATACTTTTTTACATGCTCAATCTCAGATGCCGCGGGCGATACGCCGATCACAAAACCGCCCGCTGACTTTGCCCCGATCGCGCCCCAGTAGGGCGCGCCGGTAGTGGCGCCGGTTACCAACACGCCATTATGCAACGCCGCTTGTTTTCCAAGCTCTTTTGTTTTCTCCAACGCGTCCGGCGCGCAATGCCCGGTGTCGGCCGCGCCCGAGATGCAGAATTTGTATTTGAGATGAGTGTGGGGATTAGATTTTGTCATATAATAGATTGCTACGGGCTAAGATATTTACTCTTGCCTTCTCTTTTTGAATTTTCCATGCATCGGGATGCGCGACCCTATTTTGCATTACCGCAGTTGTTTCAATTAAAACGGGTCTTGCGCTCTTACACTCCCCAAAAGGAATATTTTTCTGGCGCATAATCTTAAATTGTGGGGAGGGGTTACATAGCGTTTTTTTGTCGGCGCCGACTTTTTCTTTTATTATAGGAAGGTATTTCTCATTGATTTCATACCCGATTGAATTTCTTCCAAGCGAAACCGCCGCTCTTGTGGTAGTGCCGCTTCCTAAAAACGGATCAAGCGCGGTTTCTCCCGCGAAACTAAACATTTTAATAAGACGATGGGGCAATTCTTCCGGAAACATTGCAATATGGTCTTTCCCTTGTTTTTCCCCCACAAAATTCCAATGTCCGGTAAAATATTGGCGCCATTCTTCTTTAGTGAGACGCGATTGATCTTTTATCTCTTCCGAGACACGCAGGGGGAAAATCCCGAGTTTTTTAAAAAGCAATATAAACTCATAATCAATTTCAATAAGACCATTTCTCGGATATGGGAATGATCCCATCACTGATGCGCCTCCTGTGGTATGCATGGTCGCCTTTTTTTGCCATATAATCGCTCCCATATAATCAAGCCCGATAGACTCGCAGAAACGGATAATCTCTTCACGAATCGGAATTACCTTATAGCGGCCGTATGTTGCCGCGCGCGCAAATTGATCTCCGATGTTTATGCAAAGGCGGCATCCCGGGTAAAGCGTACGATAACATTCCGCCCATACCTTGTTCAGCCCCTCAATGTAACCCGCATACGTATCATGAAATCCTATTTGACGCGTATCTCCGTAATCTTTTAATTGCCAATACGGAGGAGAAGTAACGATAACATGGACTGAAGCGTCCGGCACTTCAGCCATTCTTCTGGAATCCCCGATTATTATTTTGTGTGAAGTGTGAGCAGACATATCTTATTTCTATCCATTCCTGATATGACTTTCCGGGACACTCTTTAATCAATTCGGAAAGTTGCCCCACTACCCTCGACCGAGTTCCTTGCGCATTTTGATTGGCAAGATTCATCAACTGTGTCGTATACCGAGGAAACTCTTTTATCTCGCCGATAAGGCACCGAACGAGTTCTTTGTTTGAAATCTTAATCCTATCCATAAGGTATTACTTTTTACTATACCTCAAAACTCTCACCGCGCAAAGGGGCAACCGTTTCTATCCCCAGACGGTCCCGCACTTCATTCATAAAATAAAGCGCCTGATCTTCTTCTCCCTCCCATATCAAGCCAAGCCGAAAAACATACTTTCGTTTTCCACAGGACCACTGGTTGACTTTCTAGGACGCTTTTGCTACATTATTAGTGTCATTCGCAAACTGCCACAATTCTTGGCGTTTTGTACCAAAAGAGCGTGTCCTAGGTCTAGGGCCCGCTCTTTTGGTTTTTTACCATATTTTGTAGAGATATTTTTTATCAATTACTTTTTTCAAGTCCTTATTCTTGTCAGTAAAATAATCTTTGATTGCTCCGCTTACAATATCGGACAATTGCATGGCGTTCACATATTCCGAGTTCACATGAGTAATATGTCTTATACGCTTGATAGTTTTAGTGTTCACCCGATCAAATAAATAGGCATCAAAACTGCTAAAATAATCCCCATTAAACATTCTCCTATCGGCGCGATCAATCACAATTTCTGATTCAATTAGATTTTGTTTCTTGGTAGTAAACAAAACAAGTTTCGATAAATTATAATCATCAAAAATGTTATGGAGTTGCGTATGACCAGATACAGCAAATTTGCCTTTGTATGTTCTTTTATCTATTAGTCGATAGTAAATAGGTACCCCGATTTTATTTATAATCCCGAGTAAATCCTTATACATTTCAAGTGGGATGAAAGTGGATTTTATCTCGCTTCTGAAGGCATATTTCTGACGAATCTCCATGATCTCGTTTTCCAATGCGAACAATTTTACGGAATCAAGATAAATCGCAGTAAGAATATAAAAAATACTTGCTCCTGTCGGGATTTTGTTTCCAGTCGCATCAGTTTCAAACGGTTTTCCCGGATCACCTGATTCGTCTATAAAAATGTAGTGTTGAATGTTTGCCATAGAATTACTCTGTCTTAAAAGTATCTAAAGAGGTACTCTTCGTTATCTTTCCACTATAAAGTTTTGATCGATAATAAAATGTGAGCAACCCCGATAGAAAGGCGAGTCCCGAAAAAGCCCATGCGCTAAAGAGAATCGTGCCGTTTGGCGTAATGGCGTATGTTGTCCAAAAACTAACCGCCGTGGAAATCGTAAGAGTAGTGACCAGAAAAAATATTTCGTAGTGTCGAAGCTCATTGCCTTGCACAAGTTCTATTTGAATACGAGCTGGAAAATTTACTTCAACCTTCGTATTTTCAGTCTTTGGTTCTATAGAATTTTCCTTTGCTTTTGCCATATAGTTTAGTTACCTTGAGCGCTCCCATGTTCAAGAAATTCTGCAATATCGACCAGTTTCTTTTTTATTTCTGAAGTAAGTGGACGAGTTGATTTAACGGTAAGCATCCAGCCATCTCCCGAGTCATGATAAGAATTGACCTGCTTTGTATTAGTAAGTGCGGAAGCTTGAGGAAAAGATACGCTTTCAGCATTTCCACTTTCTTGTCCAGTATAGGATTGTCCAATTAAATCATTTTCAATAACGAGAATTCCATTTTGCATCACCCCAGCATATTCGGCCGACTTTATAAAATTTTTAGAGGCTACATCTTTTGCACACGCCTCGATTCGGTAATCGTTGATTAAACGATTACCGAGAGAGCTGTATTCGGGTATTTTGTTTCCGCTAAAAGCATCCACCAACTCTTTATAAAGTGTTGGCATTGCAAAAGCTTTTTTGATAGCTCTGGCCTTGGTTGTATCATCTAGTGGAAACATTATCTCATTCCCTAGCTGTGTCAGGGATAATTTACCATCTACCCTCGATATAAGCGCAAATTGTTTGGCACTACTCATCCGTCCAAGAAAACCGGAGTTAGTAAGTTTCTTGTCGTCTTCATCCGCAACTGACTTTTCAGATACATTTTTTCTTCCCAATCTACTCACTAATTGGATAAACTTGATAGCTTCTTCAAGGTCATAGCGTGGGTACAGTCGACTGCGCGCTTTTGAACCTTTTGTATTTGGCTGTTTTTCGGAATTTTCCATACGGGTATTCTATCAAAATTCGTGTGTATATGTCAAATTTTTTATGCGACTATGCTAAAAATCCTTATAAATAAAGGACTTTTACACGATAAAATGCTGGAATAAAAAAAGTTATCCACAGCATAAGAATGATATAACTTCTCTGTATCTAAGATTTATCGCCCTCCACAATCTTAATCTCCTCCGGGATGAGAATGCCTGCCTGCCACGCAAGCCGCAGGCGCAGCGCAGGCATGTAGGGTTTATAGACGAACTGGGCGATTTGTTTTTCGTAGTCGCGGACTTTAGCCTGTTTTTCCGAGTTTTCCAAATAATCGTTGTCTTTGGCGATAGCGAGGATTTTATCTACTAATTTAACGAATGGACTTTGTTGGGGAATAGAAAGTTTTTTAATAGGAACAAATCTGGTGTGTAGCGAGGTTAAATCGAAAGTTAAAAATGAGTTAATCAAGAACCCTACGCTAAGAGCGCAGGGAATTATCAAGTTAAGTTCGATTAATATACTGGACGATATCATCTAGCACCTCCTGCCTATGCAAGATCCAGTGTTGTGACCAGATACGATAAATTTTCCAACCCAAGCGCTCTAAAATTTCTTGTCTTAATCTATCTCTAATTCGCGCGGACTTTGAAGAGTGAAAAGCTGCCCCGTCACACTCTATCCCCAGCACGTATTCGTTCTGATTGTCGGGATTCACCACCGCAAGGTCAATAGAAAATCCAGCAGCACCAACTTGTTGGTGAATCGTATAACCAACTCGTTGAAGCTCTTTTTGAACACTAACCTCAAAATCACTGTCGGGCTCCCTGTTATTCTGTTGAGTAATTTTTGATGCTTCGAGAACGCTCCTTCCTTTTTCGGCATATTCAAGATATTTTTGTAATAAAATTGCCCCTCTTGTTCCTTCCGACGGGCTCATTTGGTAAAACTTCATTGAAGACACGCAGATAATTTTATCTCGAGCGCGAGTTACCGCTACATTTAGTCGTCTATAACCCCCCTTTGAATTGATAGGGCCAAAACGGTTGAACACATTACCGTTTTTATCCGGTCCGTACCCAACAGAAAGAATAATCACATCTCTCTGGTCGCCCTGGACAGATTCTAGATTCCTGATAAAAAAGGAACTTTCCTCATTGATTTTGTTTCGCGTATCAGTCGTTTCATCAAATTTATCGGCAAGATGAGGAAACTCCTTTATTTTTTCAGCTATTGATTCCCGAATTACTTCTTCTTGCGCTTTACTAAAAGCAATAACGCCAAGCGATGTGCTATTTAATTCAAAATGTTTAACACAAAGTTCTGCAACTCGGAGAGCTTCAATATGATTACTCCTAGTTTGCCCCGCATCATAAATGCCATTTTCTACAAATTCAAATTTAACTGCCTCATAATCTTTGGGGGTTGGGAAGATAATCAGATTTCCGTAGATATAACTATTTGAAAATGCAATAAGGTCAGAATGCTTACTACGATAATGATACAAAAGATGGGTCTCGGCTCCAGGTAAAATAGTTATTGCGGATTGCAAAATACTTTCATAGCCAACCTCTTCCATTTCTTCCTCTTCGTCCTCGTCCAACAAAACATCAAAGAAAGAGGTTGGGGGCAGTTGGTGTTCGTCGCCGATAACGACAACTTGTTTGGCTCGGGCAATCGCGCCAAGAGCATTTTCAATTTTCATCTGTGATGCTTCATCAAAAATAACAACATCAAACTTCACGGAACCGAATGGAATATATGAGCTCAAAGTTAGCGGGCTCATCATCCAACAAGGTTTATAATCCAAAACATGAGCGGCATTTTCCATCACCAATTTTCTTATTGGTAAATGCCTTTTTATTTTTTGACTTTCGCGTACTATAACTCGCTCAGAATTTCCGCCACGATTCATTGCGGATCTGATTTGGGGGTACACTTTATCAAGCACTCTATATTGATTTACCTCGAAAACTTCCTTCTCTAGTCGCTTAAATTCGGAAATACAACGGGTATAGCCGGCCATGTTGAAATTTTTGAGAGCTTCATTTTTTTGGTGCACACCATCAAGCACTTTATTTAAAAACGACCACACAAAAATATCAGAGAAATCAATTTTGTCTATTTGGTACCTTCTGATATCGTCAACAAACCAAAGCATTCCGTACTCTTCCAATTGCCCTCTGATTCTTTGATACTTCATCCATTTTTCCAAACCATCAGTATCAATAATCATTTCGTTGATGTAGTCTGAAAAATCAGGCATTTTGACTAATTCAAGATCACTAAGTGCCTTATTGTTATCCATTAAATGCTGAAGTTCTTCCTTGATTTGCTGGTATTTTTCGTGCCACTTTTCCCAAACACCGATATTTGAATAAAGGACTTCAAGACTTTTATAAAAGTCGGCTTTCAAAAAACTGTGTTCTGCAATAATAGGCAAAACAGATTTGATTTGTTCTTGTTGTAATTCAATAGCATTAGCATTGTTTCTATTAGTCAAATCTCCGATGTTAACGAAGTTTGTATGCTCGTCAAAATTCTCCGCCGTTAAGTCGTCAGAAAAAGATTTTAAGTCATTCAGAGACTCGATATCACTACTCAATCCGGCAATAGTGTTGGGAAGTTGATTTTGAGAGATAAAATGACTTGCATTTTCATACGCTAAAGTAGCTTTTTCTGCCTCGCTCGTTATTTTTGCTACATATTTTAGGAGATCATCTATTGATGTGTTTTCGGTCAATAGTTCTTGTCCAGTCATGGCGTTGAGTAACTGTTTCTGTTCTATCAACTCTTCTAAAAGAGAAATTATATGTTTGAAGCTATCAAAATATTCCGTGGAGATAAACAGGTTTTTTACTTCATTATTTAGTTTGTCTATGTTTGCTGCCTCCAAGTAACTCAGTATTTTAAAAACACTATCAATTAATGAGTCAATAGAGATATTTCGTATTGAGTCGTCGGTTCCATATTTTTGAATAAATTCATCCATCATTTTTTCAAACTTGTCCTGTAACCTAATTTTATCAGCGGCAGCGAATACTATCTGTCTGCATTGTCGGAAACTTTGCGGGCGATGTGCCGCACACCAGTTTACAACTGACGAAATATCTTTTTTATAAGTAGAATAAAATATTCTGAAAAACAATTTGTATTTGGTGGCGAATCGTTGTTCAAGTTCCCAAATAGAATTTTTGTTGAGATTATCCAAAGAAACCGCCCATTCATTTAGCGTCTCTTGCGCTTCAAGTAGCCGATCATAAACGGCTTTAATCTGTTTTAGATTGTTTTGGACTTCATAAAGATTAATTCTTTCATCCCATCCTTTGATTTTTTGCACTATCGGGTCGGTGTAAAAGAGATTTTTGTATCTTTTTAGAGCTTCGCAATTAAAGCTCAGCAATTCTTTTGAGTGTTTATTCTTCTTTATCGCGCTTCGTAATGTTTCTATCCTTGCTTTTATAATAGATAGGTTGTTTTTGTTAGCGATAAGCGTCTTATTATCAAAATTTTTGTCTAACAATTCATATCCTAGCGTAATTTGTTGCCAACCAGACGGAGTTTTGAATTTACCACTCTCGCCAGAAATTTCTTGATATTTTAAAACTATCGCTTTGATTTTTCCTAGTTTGTCCAACTCGAGCTTTAGATTTTTTGCGTTTATTTTGTCAGTAACTATTAATCTATTTCTCAAAACCTCTTCTATATTCAGGGTGTCGGCAAGATTTAAGGTTTTCTCAATCTCAACAATATTTTGCGGTTTGCCAAAAACGGTTCCCTCAAGTTTCGGGAAAGAAACAACAATCTTTTTAAGCTCCTCAAGTTTTGCGAACAGACGAGCACTATAATCCGGCGAAAAAGTTTGTTGCTTAAGATTAGCCCAATGATTATGAGGATCAAAAATTGCATTGCTGTATGTGGTCAGTTCAGAGAGAATTGTAATAACTTTTTGATACAGCGCATGATCAATATCATTGTGATTTTTCTCCCGCCAAGGGAGAACAACCTCTTCAACTTTTGGAGCAACACGAGCAAGTTCTCCGTGTATCCAATATACTTCTTTATTTAGCGGCTCTACGATGGTCAACAATGCCTGAGCGTAGTTTTCCAGCATATCTATTCTTTCCTTTCTCTCGGCGAGCTTTTGATTGACTGAACTTCTTTGGTTTAATCTTAATGCCCGGATGATTTTACCTCGGGACTCAACAATTGATTTAGCAAAAAACTTTTTGTCAGACGTGTACTGAAAAAGAGGCAAGCACAAATCGGAAACATCCGCGCCTTTTGTTTTTAGGCGATTATAGACAACATCAAGAGCAACCTGTTTTTCACATACAAACAAAACTTTCTTGCCTCTTGCAAGTAAATTGGCGATGAGGTTCGCTATTGTTTGACTTTTTCCTGTCCCGGGTGGTCCATGAATAACCATGTGCTTGCCATCAACAACACTTTTTATTGCTCGCCATTGGCTTTCGTCGGCATCAAGAATCGTAAAATCTTCTTCCTCTGTTAAAAACTCATCAATATTATTATCCTCGTCATCAGCTTCAATAAGCTCACTTGATTGAGTTATTTGGCTGTCTCCACACAAACTAGAAATAAACTCGTGACCAATTATCGCCTTTTCATTTCTTGTTAAATCCTCATAGATTTGCTGGCCGTGAAATGTATATTGTCCAATTCTGATCTTATTAGTGGTGATACAATCCAACCCCTTATCTTCTTTTAAAATCTTCTGATATTTCTTCAGAATTGATTGCACTTCTTCCCAAGAAAATTCAGCAAATGACTCTGGCAAGTTGGCGGGTATTTTTAGTTCAAGTTGCTGTTTGATGAATAAATTAAGAACGGGATTAATCTGGATGTCATATAGTTCGTCATTCAGTTGGATAATGCTTTTCTTGTGTGGGGATTTATGATTTGTGATTTCAACGGGAATAAGTAAAAGAGGTGCAGAATAATCATATTCAGATACTGCTTCGGATGATCCGCGACCAGCTAATTCTTCTTTCCATTTAATCTCTCCAATGGCTATAAAAAGAGTGTGTAGACCATGCGAGTCAAAATTATTTTTTGCTTGCAGTCGTAACTTATCAAGCTGTGTTATTAGTTTTTTACCGATAATGTTAGTGGGCGGCAAAATAAATTCAGGTTCTTTTTTTTCTTCCTTAAATAGACCTTCTTGATCATCATCTTGTCTCAAAATCTCTTTGTGTGGAAGCTCTATTTTAAGTTCTGCGATTGAACCAAAAAATTGCTGACATTCATCAAGGGAAACATCAAACTCTATGGAAGTAGCGCGATTTGGATATTTTAATAGACGGTTTCGTTTTGAAAAATCAATCGCCTTATTCTGGTAATATTTAAGATTCTTTAGCTTTTTTTCTAAAGTCGGGTCGCTTTGTGCAGTTGTTTTCGTGGTTGTGAGCATAAACTTTATTTAATTAAATCCTCAATCGGCGCGCCGAGCGCTTTTGCGAGGCGTTCAATGTTTTTCAACGCCATATTGCGCATACCGCGCTCAATGCCGCTAATGTAAGTCGGGTGGACACCTAAAATTTTCGCAAGATTGCCCTGCGACATACCCTTTTTAAGGCGTATTTCTTTGGCTCTTTTGCCGAACTTGGTCGATATGTCAGTCATAGGTTACGCATTATCGCTTGCGCTCATTGTATCAGATATTGCAAGATTATTCTATGTAGAATGATATATCTATGAGAGTGTAGAAAAATACACGAAACCCGTCATTGCGAGCGAAACGAAGCAATCTCAATCTCATGGCAGAGATTGCTTCGTTTCGCTCGCAATGACACCATTGGGATATTTTTCTACACTCTTATCTATATGCCCACATGCTTTTTCGTAAATTCAATGGGCGGCCGTTGCGGCCGCCCACGAAATGGCATTAAAAAATTCCAAAAGTTTGATTGTGGAACGAAGGGAAGGACTTGCAATGGCGTGTAGGGGCTTGTACATTGACTCCTCTCTATTTTCTATGTACCATATATTCATGCCTACAGTCACTATTCCAAAAAAAATGGTCAAGAATGATGATCTTATAGTCATTCCCCGCAAAGAGTATGAGGCGCTTTTACGCGCGAAAAAATCCGAGTCCCCTTCTGACATCATAGTGAAGCGCACCATGCGCGTGCCCAAAAGACTTGAGAAATTTTACGACAAAGTGGATCAGGAGCTTACCGAAGCGCTCCGCGAGATTAAAGCAGGAAAAGTCAGTAAGTCCTTTTCGTCCATTAAAGAACTACGGCAATCACTTGAATCATGAATATCCGCTATTCCGAAAGATTTAAACAGCGCCTTAAGGAACTCCCGCGCGCCGTACGAAAAAAGTTCTACAAACAGGCGGATTATCTTTTATATAATCTTCGCCATCCGTCGCTCCATGCAAAGAAATACGACGAAACAAAGGATATCTGGCAAGCGCGTATTGACCGCACATACCGTTTTTACTTTGAAATTCAAGGTGATACGTACCTTCTCACCGATCTCGTCAAACATAAGGACTGATTCAAATATTATCCCGATTTTTTAAGCGAAGCGGCATTTGTTATATCTCAACCTCCTCTCCTTGTATACCGCTTGGCATGGTGCAAAATTCTTCCGCCGGTCATCATGCCGGATCCGGCGATCACCACTTTCGGTCCCGGAATGTCGTTGATATGCTTTGACTCTTCCACGCTCTTGGTAAATTTGAGCCGCCTGAATTGAAAAAGATCCGGATGTTCAAAAAGAAGTTTTTGGATTTCTTGATTGTAGAGCGCGGGATATTTTTCAAACACTTCGGTAATACGGATTGCAAGAGGCGAATCCACAAACACGGGCATCTCCGGAATGCGCTTGAAATGGAGCATTTCGTTTAAGAGGTGGAGAATGTCTTGGGTGCGCTCGGTGGCAAACGCCGGGATTAAGAGCGTGCCTTTGCGAAACGCAATGTCTTCCACCGCGCGTTCAAGCTGGATCTCGCGTTCCGCAGGCGCTTCATGAGTCCGGCTCCCGTAAGTGGATTCAATGATAAGATAATCAGCCGCGTCTACGGAATCAGGCGGAGGAACGAGTTCTGACGGCACATTGCCGAGATCGCCGGTAAAAAGCAGATGCTTCCCTTCAACCCAAAGTTCCACCATGCTTGAACCCAATATGTGGCCCGCGTCTCGCAGTTGAAACCGGACGCCGTATTCTTCGCGGGGTGCGCGGTAGTCAATCTCCTGCCAGAGCGTGAATGTTTTCTCTATGTCACGTTCGTCGTAGAGCGGCTCCTCGCGTTCGTGTTCCGCCACCGCGAGCGCATCTTCCAAAAGAGGTCGCGCGAGATCGCGGGTCGCCGCGGTGGAATAGATCGTTCCGGAAAATCCTTCGCGCGCCAATTTGGGTATTCTCCCGATGTGATCAATATGCGCGTGCGTAACAAAAAGCGCGTCAATTTCACGCGGGTCAAACCCGAACGGAGCGTGATTGGCGTCGCGTTCGTTTTCGCGTGCCTGCATAAGCCCGCAATCAACGAGAATATTTTTCCCCGGTGTCTCTATGCGGTAGCACGCGCCCGTCACTTCACGCGCCCCGCCGAAAAATGTGATGGTGGACATATTTTGAAAGTTTCTCTTGTATCGTATACAAAAAAACGCCGCATGTCTATGGCGTTTTTTTATGGGACTTGGCGTGGCATTCCTTCTCCCCTTCAAGGTATACCCTTTGACAAGCTCAGGCAATAACGACTATTTTTCTACACTCTTATTCTTATATCCCCGAGGTGCCGCGGGGAGATACGCGTGTGAGTTCTTCCCTTATTTTCTTTTCTCGCGCACGAATTCTCACATGAAAGAAGGAAAGAACCGCGAGTAACACGCTGGGGAATGCTGCCGCGGTCCAGCCGCTTTCCCCAAGCGCGCTTGCGACGCTTGCGAGCGCGCCGGTCTCATTTGGCTTTTCTTTTACTGGCAGGGCGAGGAACGCGTTTACTGATTGGGGCGTCTCGGAAGGATCACGATACGCGAGCGTTGCGGTAAACATAAGCACGCTTGATGCCGGAACCGAATCGCCCACTTTTATCCGAACCGTCATCGCGCTTTGGCTTTGCGCGCCGAGATTCCCCGCCATAAATTCCACTCGGGACAATGATTGGACGCTTGGGATAATGCTTGCGTTCTCGTATGCGACTTCTGCCGGAAAATCTATTTTCACCACCGCATCCTTGAGCGGAAACGTATTTCCGTTCTTGTAGACGATAGTAAGATTTACCGTATCGCCAGGACTCGGACTATTCACATCCGCAGAAAGAATAACCGCCGCAAGCGAACTTGCGAGAGTGCTTGGTGCGCTCGGAGGGAGAATTGCTATCGGAGGCGGCGAAGAGGGCGGGACAGGGGAAGCAGGAACGGAAGAGAAAGAAGGTCGCGTGGTCACAAAACTTGCCAGCGCTCCGAATTGCGTTCCTTGGCTGTTTTGCGCAACGGCGCGATAATAGTACAGTGTTCCGGGCTGAAGTCCGGTAAGCGCGAAGGAATAATCAAGCCCGACGTTTACGTTCCCGAGCAACTGTTTTGTGGTGGTATTACCGAGGGAAGAAGTCCCGCCCCATTCAAACCATGCATACGTAGAAAGCGAATTTGGATTTATGTTTCCATTGAGAAGTGCGCTATTTTGGAACACAAAAGACGAGGGGCGAGTGGTCACTTGCGGCAATCCGCCGATCATGACACCAGTTCCCGCTTGAGTAGTAAAACTCATAAGACTCCCGTATGATGTTCCGTAGGAACTTTGCGCAACTGCGCGATAGTAATAGAGGGTGTTCGGCTGAAGACCTGCCAAAGAAAAGAAAAATTGCTGCTGCCATGTCCCGCTCCCCGCGGGCTGAACCGCAATAATGGATCCAAGAGACGAGCTTATTCCATATTCAAACCACGTGTTTGTGAGAGAACCGTTCGGGTTCACCACGCCCACAAGCGTTGCAGATCCTGCTCCCACGGACGAAGCGGACGAGGTGAGCACAAAGGGCGCTCCTGCCGACGCAGATACGCCCGTCGTGGTAAACGAAACAATAGTCCCGTAGTTTGTCCCAAACCCATTCTGCGCTACCGCGCGGTAGTAGTAGGTGATACCGGACTGAAGGCCGGAAAGCACAAACGAATAGGTAATCAGGGACGCGCCACTCCCTACTGTTTGCTGACCCACGAGTCCGCCAAGAGAAGCAGTCGTTCCGTATTCAAACCACGCATTGGTGGAAGCGCTGTTGGGGTTGACAGTGCCTTGCAGGAGAGCGCTTGTCTGGCTTACCGCAGACGCAGAATTTGTCGCAACCACAGGAGCAACGGAAGACCCGGTCCCGGATCCGGTTGTGGTGAAAATTATCGTATTGCCATAGCTTATTCCGGAAGAATTTTGCGCAACTGCGCGATAGTAATATGTTGCGCCTTGCTGAAGTCCAAAAATAGTAAATGAAAAATCAATTGTTGCAGCTCCGCTCCCGACTGACTGCTGGCCTATCGTGCCTCCGAATGAAGGCGAAGTTCCGTACTCAAACCATACGTTGGTTTGAAGTGAATTTTGATTTACGCTTCCCTGAAACAGTGCCTGCCCCGCTCCTATATTTACGGCAGAACGCGTGGCAATAAAGGGCGCCGCTCCAAAGGATTGAGATTGCAGAGTGGTAAATGTAAGAACACTTCCTTGTGATGTCCCAAATCCGTTTTGCGCCACCGCGCGAAAATAGTACGTAGTGCCGGGCTGGAGGATGGAGACAGTAAACGAGTACGTGATCGCAGACGCGCCGCTCCCTACTGTTTGCTGACCCACGAGTCCGCCGAGAGAAGCAGTCGTTCCGTATTCAAACCACGCATTGGTGGAAGCGCTGTTGGGGTTGACAGTGCCTTGCAGAAACGCAGAGGTTTGAGAAACTGACGCGGCAGAAAACGTGGTTGCCAAAGGCGCGCCTCCCACGGACGCGGGCGCTTGCTCCACCACGATAGTCGCGCGGCATATTTCGCCAAACCATTCCGCTGATTCTTCAACCATCTGCCAGTCAAACGGATAGGTGCCTGCGAAAGACGGCGCGACAAATTCACCCGAAAAAACAACAGACACGCCCGGGAGAACATCTTGCGGAAGGGAAACTCGGGCGCTTCCCCACCGAGTGTTGTCTTGAGGATTTTGTGATCCGGCGCGGTGAGGAGTTGCATCATTTGTCCACGTTTTTGTTCCTGTGTTTATAAACCCCATGCTTGCGGTAAAGCGCTGGCTGGTAAACACGCGCACGGGAGCGCTTATGCCAAAACACGAGGCATTGTTTTGTTCTTGGGCGTTAACGACGGAAACATGTGCGAGTCCGGTTAACAAGAAAATAAAAAGGGCTCCGGCGCTAAACCGGCGTATCAGAGAAATTTTATCCCGCACCTTCCCAGAATACCCCGTCCCGCTTTCAGCGGGACTGCAAGGATGAATGGGTCCAGAGCAATCCTTCCTGCGGGGTATTAGACCCCGCAGGAAGATGCGGGATTTATCCAGTTGACGTATCGCATGAAATCGCATCATAATTTTTTCCCTTAAAAACTGTTAAAAAATGATTGTCATCGCGAGTCCCGCTGAAAGCGGGACGCGGCGATCTCGGACGGTGTTACCCTCATACGAGATTGCCGCGTCGCTGCTGCTCCTCGCAATGACAGAGAGGAGCTAAACGCGAAAGTCCTATTTACACGGAAATTTTATACGGAGCAGGACTCTCTTGCGTCTGGCGCGCCCGACGTCCGCCACGCAAAGAAAAGCCCGGCAAAAGTATTCGTAACCCAGTACTCTTTTCTCCTTCCAAAATCCACCTTCCAAAAAGCAAAGTTATTACCGCGCCTGCCATAGCAATTCCCCACAAAGGAAAATACCATACATTTTTCCCTCCTGCGCCGGTAGCGGGAAGCTGGGCAAGCGCAACGCTCGGAGACACAGCAATGATCTGGGCGGGCGGAGCAGGAGGAGCGGCATATGAGAGTATAACCTGCGGAGGAGCAGAAGGAGTTTGCGCAAGGAGTATGGGCTGGGGCAGGAGAGGCGCA
>VMFT01000024.1 GCA_007376195.1 Parcubacteria group bacterium Gr01-1014_29
TCTTCAACAATATTGAAACAAAAGAAAATCCCGCATGAGGCGGGATTGTTAGGCGCGGTATACTTTATCCACAGTTGTGGAGTTTCGTAATTCAAAGTAAGTTACATTATAGGTGTCAAAACCGATTTGTCAAGCATCATATGTTATCTGTAATAACCAATCACAACACCAACTGCAGTATGTGCAAAGCTCGGCTTAGCACATACGAAAATGAAAAACACGTTCAAAAAAACGATTTCCAAATATACTATGCGATCGCATACTTATTTTGGAAATGATGCGTGTGACACACACCAACTCGCACAGCAAACAAACACACGCAAAACAGCACGTTCATAACAGTTAAACACATACCAATCATGGCGGGGTGTGTGAAGCTCGGTTTGTCATACGCTATGTTTGCGGGGTGTGAGAAGTTACTATCTGTATTGCATTACTATGAATTGTACAGCAAGATACTTAATAAAAAGAAAAAGCGACCGCTCGTCGATCGCTTTGTATACTTATTTTTGTGATGTCCCAAGCCGGAGACGCAGATTAACAATTTCCCTCCCGTAATTGTCCCACTCCGTTCTTCTGTTTCAGCGAGCAATCTATTGTTCTCCCCTACCTGCCGCGCGAGCTCTTGCTGCATAGTAGTGAACAATTCATTTATCACCTTAAACTGCTTGGCAAGGTAGGGAGCTACGGAGATAGAAATAGTTCCATCAGACTTGACGTCTTGTGCAACTTCCGATTGTGTCTGATCTAATCCCCCCACGATACCTTTTTCCGCTTTTGCTTGTTTTTTCACAGGCGCACATAAACGCTTCCTGGAATTCTTTGTGTCCAAAGCCTGCAACCGCTCCAACTCATCCTTGCCAAATTCATACCTGTCAGTAATAACAGCATAGAGTCCTGCACATGCCGGCCGCATACTAAAGATCTTTTCTGTAGAATGTTTCTGCAAGTTCCTATCTAACATTTCCCGAAGCGCTTTACGCTCAACATCGCTACCAATAAGGTACCGAAATGCGTAGCGATATGTTTGGATTGAGATGTTCAGTATAGAGCGAGAAACATTCTTTCCGATTCGCTGGCCTACTTTCTTCAAAATACTATCACCCTGGCCATATATGACCCCGTAGTTATCGGTTACATATTCAACAATCACCGCATTCATGTCACGAATATCCTTACGAACACCAGCCACGTAAGTGGGAAGCCCTGCCAGAAAATCTCTTGCCATGACACATCTCCTTAAAAAAGGCACTCTCGCGAGTGCCTTGGAAAAAGCAACGTACCAATTCAATAAATGGTTAGAGAGAGATTAGCGTTTCACTAGTCGATGTGTCCTCTTCCCCTTGTTCATATGATCTACCATAAGATGGTAGAGAATCTCTTGCGCTTTCCCCGCAGACCCAGCGAGATCACGAACACCGGGATCTCCGATAGGAAACAATTGGAGTTTCCGACCATGTGCAGCAGGAAAATCAAAACGACTATCCTGCCAGAAGTTCTTATGGTCACTGCACATCTGCGCAAGCGCAAGGAGAAATGTGTGTTTGAGATGTGTCGCCCCCGACACAAACGCCACATTCCGCACACCCCAGCACTCGTCCACAAGACCATAGAAAACTTTTACATTGTCGCGAAATGTATTCCGCCCCACACTTTCCATAATCTTGTTTACCCCTTCGACGAGATAATACAGACTGGCGCTCTTACCAGCTCCCAAGTGACCATGAAGGACCCCGATAACCCGAAGGAACGTCATGGCCGAAATGAGGTGATCACGGAGTGCGTTCTGTTGCCAACAGACTTTTCCGCAGAGCACAAACGTTTTGTCGCTTGTGCACATACGAAAGACTGTTTCAACTACCGGCGAGTCTGCGCTCAAATTGCGTAGCAACACATTGGACGCGAGCCTGGTACGATCGTAGTTGAGAAGCTTAAACCTCTCGCGTTCCCACTCCACTGTGGTGCCGAAGTGGACAACGGCTCCAATGCGAGGAAACACGCCACCAGCGACCAAGTTCCGACCTGCTGTGATACGTTGTAGGCCGTCAATTATGTAAACGGGGTCCTGTAACACAAATGTGCCCTGTTCCGGCTCCTTGCACTTATCACCCCGCATACCGAGGTCTACGTCTGGAACCGACGAACCATTCTGAAACGCTTGCATGAGGCGCGAAATCTTTGTGGCTGGCAGAATCTCGCGCTGATACCAGTCCGTATTCAATAACTCTAGACTGGTTGGATCAATACTGCCCCGCAAAATGATCTCGCGACCTTCCGCTTCATCTAAAGCGGCATGTGTAATTTTCAGTCCTTTCTGCATTGTTCCTCCTGTGTTATGTCGTAATCTCTCGTTATATTGAGAGCAGCCGACGTGTGGTGTTTATTTGGTACGTTGCTAACGAGCTTTGGATTACATTATAGGCCCATATAGTGATTTGTCAAGCATATTCCCCGCGCGGTACTATTAACGTATGCAGAACACGCGCATCATATTCGCATTCATTATTCTTCTCGCTATCTTTTTTCGCTTTTGGCACATAACGGACACACCGCCCGGATTGTATCCGGACGAAGCGATGAATGGGAACAACGCATTAGAGGCGCTGGAAACTGGCAGGTTTAAAACATTCTACCACGAGAACAACGGACGGGAGGGACTTTTTATAAACATTCAGGCGCTTTCAGTTTGGGTGTTCGGGAATGAAGCGTGGGCGTTGCGGATTGTATCGGCATTGCTGGGGACGCTGACAGTATTGGGAGTATACTTTCTCACAAAAGAAATCTTTCGTGAGAAAAATTTTCAATTTTTGAATTGGAAATTATCTGCCAGAGGCGGATCCGCCTTGGGCGGAGAAATTGGAAATTCCGAGACAGTTGCTCTCCTATCGACATTTTTTCTTGCCACAAGTTATTGGCACATAACATTCTCCCGCATCGGATTACGCGCTATTATGCTGCCGCTTGTATCTTCGTTCGCGCTCTACTTTCTCCTCCGTGCTTTGCGAACTGGTTCTCAACCACATATGATTTTGGCAGGAATTTTCACCGGTCTTGGTTTCTACACGTATCTGGCGTTCCGGTTTATGCCGTTTGTTCTTTTACTTCCGATCGGATGGTATCTTTTTCAATGGCATAAAAACCGCTCCGCATCCCCCAGCTGTGCGCCGTGCCTTGTTGCAATTTTTCTCTTTGCTTCGCTTGCAGTGTTTACCCCGCTGGGCCTGTATTTTTTTGATCATCCGGAAGACATCATAGGAAGAAGCGGACAAGTATCTATCTTTACCGCCCAAAACCCTCTGTTTGAATTCGTAAAAGCAAATACAGCTACCGCAGGCATGCTATTTGTCTTTGGCGATTGCAACGCGCGCCATAACTATGCGTGCCTGCCGGAGCTCAATCCTTTGGTTGCGGCGTTTTTTGTTATAGGACTGTTGGTTGCTTTGCGGGAACTCCGCAATACATCGCAAAAACCGCGCCAACGCATGCATATGCTTGTCCTCTTGGCATGGCTTTTGTTTATGTCCCTCCCGGCAACTCTTACCCGCGAAGGCCTTCCGCATGCTCTGCGTTCTATCGGCATGATACCGCCTATTATGCTACTTGCCGGGCTTGGCGCGCACACCTCGTATCTATACGTTGCAAAACGCGCGGGAGAAAAAAAGGCAACCGTTCTCTTGATGCTCACACTCATTCTCATTCCTCCGTCTGCCTATTACGTTTATTTTTCCTTGTGGGCAAACAGTGACGCCACCCATCGCTCTTTCTCAACTGACGTATACCGCATGGGGGCGCACATCAATGGCCTTTCACCCGAGACTACAAAATTTGTAGTCACAGAACTCGCATGGCCGGAGCTTCGAGCAGTGGGAACACCCGCGCAGACAATTATGTTTCTGACAGACACGTTTACGGAAAAGAACCGTCACGCAAAAAACATAGAATACACTGCCAACAAAGAAACCGAAGAGCGTATTGGCAAAGCATTAAATCAACACAAAAACTTCGCGCTGTTTCTCTTGAACAACCCGCCGAACGAAGAATTGACAGGTCGCCTGCTCTCCCGTTTTCCGGAGCTTCATATAACCATGTCCGGGGATTTTACACGCATTGAACCAACACCATGAAAAAAACAATAGCCACCCTGCTGGCGCTATGCACAGGTGCAGTGATGTTTGTCCTGCTTCTTGGCTCAATGAAAAACGATTCGGCAACTTTTGATGAGACCGCGCATATAGCCGCGGGTTTCGGATACGTAACACAGCTAGATTACCGTCTCAACCCGGAACACCCGCCATTGATAAAAGCTCTGGCCGCCCTGTCAGGACAACTATTCACAAAACCCTATTTTCCAACTACTGTCCCTTCCTGGCAGGAATACAACCAAAACCGCTGGTGGCTGCAGTTTGACCAGGGACGAGCATTTCTCTATGAATCCGGCAACGATGCCGACCGCATCATCTTCTGGACACGCATACCAATACTCCTGGTATCCCTACTTCTTGGATGGATACTTTTTCTCTGGACACAAACGCACTACGGATCACGAACAGCGCTTCTCGCGCTCCTCCTGTATGCCTTCTCCCCCACCGTACTCGCTCATTCCCGCTACGTCACCACCGACATTGCCGCATCCCTCGGCTTTTTCCTCGGCCTTATTGTATTTCTTCGGTTTCTGGAAAAACCCGCCGCAAGAACTATTCTTTTGGCAGGCCTCACATTCGGCGCCGCACAGCTTTTAAAATTTTCGCTCATTATGCTCATCCCCATCTATGGCATTCTTCTTATAGCTTGGGTATACACGAGACCCAACCTTCAGATAAGAGAACGCTTCGGCCTATTGGGAAACCTTATTGTAAAAACAATCACTCTGGGTGTTGTTGGCATGGTGCTCGTCTGGGTGGTTTATGCGCCGTTTGTCTGGAATTATCCCAAAGAACGCCAACTTGCCGACGCTATCTCGCAATTATCTACCAACAGCGCGCGCCCGCTTGTTGCGTTTGACCTCGCACTCATACAGAACCGCTTTACACGGCCTCTGGGCGAATATTTCCTCGGCGTTCTTATGGCAAACCAGCGCGCCGCTGGAGGCAACACCGCTTTTTTCCTGGGAGAAGTATCGTCAAAAGGATCCCGTCTGTATTTCCCGCTCCTCTATATTGTAAAAGAATCGCTGGTCTTCCATATACTTACCATCATCGCTCTCTTTGCGAGTTGGCGGCGATGGCGTGCTTCACCGCCGGCTTCAAAATCATCCCGCGCGCGTATACGAATATGGACGTATAATCACTTCCCAGAATTTTCCATGATAGCGCTTATCTCGTTCTATTGGCTTATTTCCATTACCTCCCCGCTCAATATCGGCATACGCCATGTGCTTCCGACATTCCCATTCATATATATTCTTGTTGCTCGCGGGTGTTCTATCTGGCTCTCCGAGACAAAACGAATACTAATAACGCCGATCAAATACGCCGTGACCAGCGTGCTTTTATTGTGGCTCACCATAGAAACGGCGATTACATATCCACACTTTCTTTCCTACTACAACATTTTGGCGGGAGGAACAGACAACGGCTATATCATTGCCACCGATTCAAATTATGATTGGGGACAAGATTTTTATCGGCTTACAAAATTTGTGCGTGATAACGCGATAGAACATATAGCCATAGATTATTTCGGCGGAGCATCGCCAGCATACTATTTGGGAGACGTCTATGAGCCGTGGTGGTCTGCGAAAGGACCGCCTTCCGGCTGGTTTGCAATTTCCGTAAACGCGCTTCAGGGAGCGCGCGCAAACATAGGCCCCGGATTTTCAAGAAAACCAGAAGATTCATACGAATGGCTCAACGGGCACGAACCGGTAGCGCGCGCCGGCATGTCGATATTTATCTACGAGTTTTGAATTTTTATTCATTACAAAATAGTATGCATCTTTTTCCTATCGTCAAAAGATGCATACTATTTATTTTTATAAAATACCTTGCCTTCAAATCTGATATCCACATACTCAAGACGCGTGCGATCAATGGTGTGTTTTTCAAAAACAAGCAAAAGATCATTTGCGCGAGGCTTGACATCTGTTGCCCCATCCAACAAAACATACCATCCTTCGTTTGTTACAAGCTCGATCGTATCATTGTAGGTTCGGCCAAGAACAACCTCGCGCACAGATACGCTAAGTTTATCCGTTAAAAACTTTTCCATATACTGGATTTTTTCTCTACTCTCGTCCTCAACAACACGGCTGCCCAAGGTGTAGGCAGTTCCTCCTTGGCGGTAATCGGTTACACGAAAAATCACACTGCCAGTAAACCGAGGGGATATCTCAAATAAAACTCCATCCGTACCTATATAATAGCACTGCGCTGGAGTTGTCTCGTCACTTGTTTCTTCGGCGCCCGACATGCAATACACACCCCACAGAGTGCGTTCCCGCACCGCTACCTGTACGTCACGGCTGGTAAATGAACGGGAAACTTCGGCTGAGGCAATAGTAGGAAATTCCTTCAGGATTCGCGCCTCAAGCATGCTGGTGCGAAATAACAACATATTACCACGCGAGAACAAGCCCAACACGCGATCAGCCAACTCGGCGTGGACCACACGTTCAACATCTCCCATTGAAATTGTCTCCTGCCCCAACACGGTAATATGTTCAAGCTGGAGTTGTGGCACCATAAGCAGAGCGACCGCACCGCCACCAAGGAGTAAACTGCAAAACATGATCCACATTGTAACATTGCGGATACGCGCGTGGCGCTTTTGAATTTTATGCTGGCGTAAAACTGACTTCATCGAAGTATGCGGGGAATAAGTGGATTAACGCGCGTTGTAACCTCGTAGTTGATAGTCCCGATTTTGGCGGCTATCTCTTCAGCCGATATGCTGACAGCGCCCTGCCTGCCCAATAATACCGCCTCGTCCCCCGCTTGCGCGCGCCTTACACCCGTAACATCCACCATCAGCATATTCATGCAGACATTCCCCACCACGGGACACTTTGTACCGCGTATCAGCACACTTCCGGTATTTGACAAGCGGCGATCATAGCCGTCCCAATATCCCACCGGCAGAATCGCAATCTTTATTTCTTGTACTGCGGTAAATGCGCGGTCATACCCTACCGTTGATCCCTTCGGAACAACTTTTATTTGAGCAATACGTGTTTTCCATGTAAGCGCGGGCTGTAATCGCAATTTGTTCGAAACTCGGTTTCGAACATCTTCCGATGGATAGAGGCCGTAGAGACCAATACCCCAGCGCACCATATTGAAATGCGTGTTTGGGTGTGTGAGTGTTGCCGCGCTTGCAGCCGCGTGGCGATACCGCGGCGTAATGCCGAGTTTTTCAAAATACATTACCGCTTTCTCAAACGCGCGAAGCTGTTCTTTATAGTAAGAAGAAGAAGTATTTTCCGTATCGGCAAAGTGCGTGTATATGCCCTCCGCATATATGTGTGCAGCATGTTTCCGCAACAACCTTGCAAAAGCAGAAATCTCTTCCTGTGTAATGCCTTGGCGGTACGTCCCCGTTTCTATTTTAATGTGCACCAGCACTTTCTTTTTGAGATTCTTTGCAATACGAACACATTCCTTCAATGTATCTACATCGTATAAAGCAAAGCGAAAACTGTTTTTAATTGCTTCCGCTAAACGAGGTTTTGGAATATACCCGAGAATGAGAGTGGGGTTTTTGATACCAGATTTTTTGAGCAAAAGCGCTTCGTCGATGGAATCAACACCAAACCACCCTCCTTCGCTAAAGCTTCGGAGGGCAAGCAACTCCTTTGTAACTTCTGTGATCCCATGACCGTAGGCATTTGATTTTAGAATTGCCATTACGATAACGTCTTTTCCTACCAGCTTTTGAGCAACGCGAAAGTTATAAAGAAGCGCGCGGCTGTTTACTTCCACCCATGTTTTGAAATGTGATACTTGACTTTTTATGGTAGTTTTGCTATCCTTTTACCGAAAAGGAGGTGGTTTATGTTACCACGAACACTGGCTTCAATCTTGCTAGGAAGTCTGCAAATCGTACTTGCGATCGTGGTTCTTTTTGGCAAATTCTCAAATCCAACACAAGCACTAGCAACACTTGTGTTGATTGCAGTAATTAACCCGAAAGCACCTGATCCTTCTCGTGAAAAGGGCGATGGTTCACTTTTCAATCTTGTACTAGGATTTGCATGCCTCTTCGCACAGTTATTGGGGCCCATCGCGAAGTATGTTGCCATAATCAAAGTAATATATTTCGGTTATTAACATAAGCAATTTTCAAGGCACGCCTTGCAACCTGCAAAAAGCGGCCTTTTTCTTTTTTATGCTCCGTGCTTCATGTTTCATGTTTTGTGATTCTCTCCTTCCCCATCCACTTCCGCAACACTTCGGGCACCAGTACAGAACCGTCTTCTTGCTGATAGTTTTCAAGCAGCGAGATTAAAATCCGTGGCGTAGCAATCATAGTATTATTAAGCGAATGAGCAAACTTCAACTTCCCATCTGCGTCGCGATAGCGGATATTCAGGCGACGCGTTTGAAAATCATGAAAGTAGGAAGAGGAGTGCGTTTCGCCATATTTTTTTTGGCTGGGAATCCAGGTTTCTATGTCATATTTTTTAACCTGTCCCAGCCCCAAATCCGCCCCGCAATTTACTACCACGCGATATGGCAAGCCAAGCGCCTGCAGCATTTCTTCGGCATTTTTTGTAAGCTCTTCATGCCAGCGCACCGATTCTTCATGATCTGCCCGGCATAACACCACCTGCTCAACTTTCATAAATTCGTGAACGCGGTACAACCCTTTCGTATCTTTTCCGTAACTTCCTGCCTCGCTCCGATAGCAAGGAGAAAACGCCGCCACTTTGATAGGCAACATACTTCCGTCTATAATTTCATCTTCAAACATGCCCATCATAGAGACCTCCGCAGTTCCCGCAAGATACAAATCATCTTCAACTTTATATACTTCATCTTTCCCCTGGGGCAACCATCCCGTTCCTACCAGTGTTATGCCGCGCACAAGCGCGGGCGCGCTATGCAGTGTAAAACCTTTCCTTGCCAAAAGTTCAAACGCTAGCTGCCAAAGCGCCGCAGACAACAACACCGCATCCCCTTTCAAAAAATAACCGCGAAACCCCGAAACTTTTGCCCCGCGTTCAAAATCAACAAGATTCAGGTTTTGCATAAGGGCACTATGATCTTTCGGTTGAAAACCGAACTGAGGTTTTTCACCCTGCGCCCGCACTTCTGCATTATCTGCATCTGAATCGCCATCGGGTACAGATAAATCGGGGATGTTCGGCACCAGAAGCATAAGCCGCATATAGCTATCTTCTGTATCTTTCAATGTATCCTCTTTCTGGGAAAGTTCTTCTTTGAGATCCCGCATAGCCGCAATCGTTTGCTCTCGCTCTTCATCTGTCATCTGCGGTATCTTTTCGCTTGCCGCATTTTGCTGTGCCCGAAAAGCATCAACTTCTTTGATGAGATTCCTTCGTTTTTCGTCAAGCCCAAGGAGAGCATCAATATCAACAACCACACGTTTTTTTCGCGCGGCTTCTTTTACCAATTCTGCATTTTCACGAATAAAATTTATATCAAGCATACTATATGTATACTATATTTCTAGCTTCTTTACTATCCTATTGAACGCTTTTCCGCGTTCTGTATAATTCTTAAACATATCAAAACTGGCAGCCCCCGGGGAATAGACTATGTTCCACTTCTCGCCTTTCTTTCGCTTCTTTAACGCGTAGCGCCACGCCGCGCTCACCGCTTTTTCAAGCGAACGCGCAATTGTAACATCTTTTCCGGAAAACGATTTTTTAAGCTTTAGTGTATTTTCTCCAACTAATACAATATACTGCAACGCGGGCCATGAAGCCGCGTCATGTAACGTATCATACGGGAATCCTTTATCGCGGCCGCCTGCAATCAGCACAGTCGGCGTATCAAACGCGCGAATGGCCGCCGCAGCCGCTGGAGGATTAGTGGATGCCGAATCATTGTAAAACGAGATCCCTCTCAAAACGCGAATGTGTTCCAATCGCAGCGGATTGCCGCGAAACAAACATGCAGCAGCCCGCACCTTGGACGGCGCACATTCTAGATACAGCGCGACGGACGCAGCCATTACGGCATTCTGAAAATTATGCGCGCCCAACATACGCATATCATCCCTGTAAAACAAATTAAAACGTTCCGGCTTGATGGCAATTTTTTTGCCATGACTCCGCTTTGCGACCGAAGAGGCAAGCTCGTTTGCCGGAAAGTAAAATACCACATCAGCGCGCCCTTGGTTTGCTACAATTTGCGCTTTCGCTTCCACATATTCATCAAACGAGGTGTGCACGTCAAGGTGATCGGGAAAAATATCCAACACCACGGCTATGCGGGGCGAAAACAACAGATGGTCAAGCTGAAAGCTGGAAAGCTCAAGCACGACAATGGAGTTTTTGTTGAGCTTCGGTAACATATCAAGCATGGGGATCCCAATGTTACCAGCCAGATGCACATTTTTTTTGCATGATTTTAGCATGCGATACAGCAACATGGCTGTCGTGCCTTTGCCTTTTGTCCCCGTAATGCCGATGATAAGCCCTTGGGCGTGATCAAAAAAGAGAGCAGTCGCGCTCGTAAATAAGACGCCGTTTGCCCGTGCGCGGACAATCTCTGGCAATGAATAGGGCACACCGGGAGACTTTATCACCAAATCATAGTCGCCTAGATACTTTAGATAGTCTTTGTCGCGATTCTGGTCAAGAATAGCAATCTGGGCGCCTTTATAGCGCTGGGATTTTTTCAAAAACTGGAGAACCGATTTCCCTTCTTTCCCAAACCCGAGAATGGCGATTTTCATACAATACACAATAATATATTTTGAGAAAATAAAAAAGGCCCGTCATCGGCATTACAACCATGCGATAACAGGCAAAACTCAACTTTACTTTACAGGAGATTCTAGAAATATATACGCGAGCATCCTTTTTGGTGGGTCTACTTTATCCCGCCGATGGGAAAATAAAACGGACATCTCGTAGGTACATTGACCAGAAATATCGATATGTTCTCGCAACACACCAATTTCTTCCAATTGCGCGCGGATCATCCGCGGCAGATCAAGAAACCAGTGAGTTGTTTTTCCGGCAACGAGCGACGGTAAAACATAATTCTTGAGTAATGAATCGTTGCGAAAGGGTTCTGCCGCCTCTTCTCCTACAGAATAACACTTCCCGCAAATGCCCGGACCTATCGCGATACGGATATCCTGAGGTCGAGATCCGTACCTCCGAAATGCTGATATAAACTGACTTGCGATATTACTCTCGGTACTTTTCCGGCCACTGTGGGCAAGACCATACACCCGCCGTTTTGGATCATACGCGAATAGTGCGGAACAATCAGCTCCTGTCACCACAAGACACGCATAATCAATATCCGTCACCGCCCCATCAGCGACGGTTGTTTTGCTACGAAGGATATCCGGTGTTACACATGCCACGGAATTGCCATGCTCCAGTATGGGAGCAAATACGCTGCGACATCCAATCTCTGCGACATCACGCAAGAAATTCAGACGATGTTCCTCGCCGTTGGGATCTCCTAAATTCATGGTGCCATCCCTACAGCACGACATGCCGTATCGAACCTCCGGAAACTTCTCAAAAACAGGAAACATGATTTTATCACTCATCTACGATACCTCCTTACTACTACATAGCATGACCTTTTAATCTTCTCAAGAAGGCTCTGCGCCGTCGTCGTTCATGCCTGCCCCCGCGCACAACCATATACAGACTTTTTATAATAGGTCGCACGCGATGGTTTTCCAACCACTCTTTCCGCACCAATTCACGCAGACCACTCATCATGTGAGGTTCATTGCTCCTAGCGCGCTCGGCAATACGGCATAATGCTTTATATACAATTGCCAAATCTTGTTCATTTGCTTCTTTCACGCGAGTTGCAGTAAACAGCCAGCTCACCCCATCCTTCCAGCGCCAATAATTAATAATAAGCCGAGGGCCTACGAAACCTGAAAGAAGAATATCCGTCATAGTATCTATATTGCCAAGTTGAGCAAATGTTGTAAAAAAACCGCTCCAATCGTGTACCAGCTCAAATCCCTCCCAAAAAAACACCGAAAAATTAATAACCCGTATCTGAGCGCGCCGTTCTTCTCTCTCGCGATCGTACTCAAATTCTATAGCATTGTGTCGTTTGCTATATGAAAGACATACCCGGGTATGAAAACCCGACCACAACAAATGGCCAAATTCCTCAAACCACCATTCCGCCGAACCGACCTGTGTGATGCCCCACAAAAGATACCCCCAAACGTAGATAAATACCAGATTAAAGATCACGCCCCATCGGACATCCTTATCTTCAAAAAATTGCTTGAGTCGCGCGATGCGCGACAATGGCACTTCTTGTTGCATTATCGCACACCTCCATTTCAATTTTCATCGCAACTATATCAAAACGTATAAATATTGCAAGATGCTATAACGGTTTGGTATCATTATCACTCCTTCAGAATTTGGGTTATCCATCGCCATGCTCGGGATGTCGAAGATACTGAGTGTAGCGAACGTACTCAAAAATTTAGGTATCCCTCGCGTTGCTCGGGATGCTCAAAAATTATAGTCGTTATAACTCCTTAATTTTTGGCACATGTCTATTGAATTTACAAACCTGCGCCATACCATACCCCAAACACCAGGCGTATACTTTTTCCGCAATGCGCAAAAACGCATGTTATACATAGGCAAAGCCGCAAACCTCCGCGCCCGGCTTACTTCGTATTATGTAAAAAACGCTCCGCTGGAAACCGCAAAACGGCGCATGCTTAGCGAGGCTAAAACAATTACCTGGCAAGAAACAAACTCGGAAATTGAAGCGCTTATTCTCGAAGCTTTTCTCATTAAAAAGCACTTGCCGCCATACAATATTGTAATGCGCGACGACAAACAGTATCTGTTTGTTGGATTTACGAAAGAAGTGTTCCCACACGTATTTTTTACACACCAGCCGATTGCATTCGCAAAAATGAAAAATAAAACCGAATTTTTTGGACCTTTTACGGAAAGTGGCTCGGTAAAAAAACTGCTACGTTCCTTGCGAAAAGTCTTCCTGTACTGCACATGCAAAACGCCGCACATACGGCGCTGCCAACAAAATGAATTGGGCCTTTGTTTTGGTTTCTGCTGCCTTAAAAACTACAAGCCGACAAAAAATGATCGTATCGCGTACCAAAAAAATATCCGGTTCCTCAAAAACCTTCTTGCAGGAAAGCAAAAACAACTCCTTTCACGCTTGCAAGTTGATATGCTACAAACAAGTAAAAAACTGGATTTTGAAACTGCTGCGCGCCTTCGCGACCAAATACGCGCGCTGGAACAAATATTCGCGCACCGAACAGTAATAAAAAAAGATTACGCGATTGAAAACCAAAAAGGCCTTCACGAACTCAAACTGCTTCTAGGACTCCGCGGCTATCCGCAACGGATTGAGGGATATGATATTTCTAACATACAAGGCACATATGCCGTAGGGTCCATGGTAGTGTTTACCGACGGCATTGCCGACAAACAGGAATACAGAAAATTCAAAATCAAGACCGTGAAAGGAGCCAACGATCCGGCCATGATGCGAGAAATTCTTACGCGCCGTCTTGCCCATACCGAATGGCAGTTCCCTGACATTATTTTGATAGATGGAGGAAAACCACAGCTCAACGCAGCTCTTGCGGCTCACCGCGCCTCTGCCGCAAAAAACAAGTCTTTCGCCATCATCTCAATTGCAAAACGTGAAGAAGAACTTTATGTGCCGGAACGTAAGCATCCGTTCAAACTCAAAGAAATGCCAACCGCATTATTATATCTTCTCCAGCAAATCCGCAACGAAGCCCACCGGTTCGCCATTTCGTATTACCGAAAACGGCACCGGAAAGAGATGAGATCACATTAATTTTCTCTCTGCGGTGTCGGGAAGGTACTGCTTGAGTTTCAAATGTAGTTAGCGGGCATTGCGGGTTATGTTGGTGACTACTATTGCAACTACTCTCAAAAACGGCCTCAACCTTCTTGGCATTACAGCACCCGAGGAGATGTGAAGCGCAGCGGAATCCTTCCGAAGTCCCCTTTATGCACAAGTCGTGCAGTTTTGTGGCGTGTCAAATGATGGTATCATAAGAAACATGAACGCACAGGTATCTGCGACCTCTCGCACATCCACTCTCGTTCTCCTAGCATTTCTCGCGCTTGTGTTCTCTTTCTTCACGTTCCAAACCGCCTATTCCGACTCCTTGTGCCATCAAATAACCTCTGGCGCTCCCCTAACCAACTTTGCTGCTCCGTATGATGTTTTCAGTCCTACTGATCTTCTCATTAAAGTAACCTGCGGCTCATCATCAGCCACGGTTGACCTTGGTACAGGAGCTCAAAATCAATACATATACAAATTTGGTTATCACACCGAGTATATTAATAATCAATGGAACGGATGGCACCGATTTGATGTAACAGGCGCTACGCCCGCAGGAGATTGGTTCCTTGGTTCCGGCAGAGTTACCATTCCGCGTACGCTAGAAGAATCTGCCCGCAGTAGTGCCGTAATATTTTACGTCTGCACCAACACCGGCACAAATTCCGCGCCAATCTGGAAATGCGGATGCGCCACATCAGACTGCGATGGCGACACAACTCCCAAGACAGGCAACCTCTGGCAGTTGCAGACGTTTAGAAAGGAAATTCTTGAGGATACTGGTTTTTCAACAGACAGTTGTACTACATACGATCTCGGAGGCGAGACTCCTTCTCTTCCCGCCATACAGGCATTCAACGATCGCTTAATCATTGCTGTGAGGGGAAATGCAGCCGCTGGGAATCAAACCTTTCTTAATGAATGGGACCCATCAACAAAAGAGCCCCTAATCCTCAATAAGCAAGACCAAACAGGCATAGCGGGTGGCGGCTGGCTCTGGGCAGGGGCAAAAAAGAATCCTGACGGAACTGTTTCAGGCGGAGGCGCAACTTCTGATACTCCTCAATTAAAGATCGAAGGTCAAACCCTTGCGCTCTTGGTTAAA
>VMFT01000048.1 GCA_007376195.1 Parcubacteria group bacterium Gr01-1014_29
GTAGAATTCTCCAAATATCGGAATATATCGTTTGAGTTTCTGTACCATGTCAGGATGTTTTTTATGGAAAGATGAGAACCAATCCAGATAAAAATCAGTAGGTGTCGGAATTTTCCCGTATTTGTTTACTACGTTCGTTGCGAAGATTCTGTTGCCTCCATATATTTCGTGAAGCGCCTCACCCTTTTCAATGCGCTCAAGCATGGTTGCAAACACGGGGCGGATGTAGGGCTTCTTTGCGGATTTTGCCTCTGTAAACTCTTCCAAAATCTCTATGCCAAGCTGTGTAGCAAGCCGTTTGAGTTCGTTTATTTGCGCCTCAATAGACGCAACTTGTCGGTCTTCGGCTTCGCTGGACTTCCGTGCATACAAGAAGTATTTGATTTTATTAGTTTCTTGGTTCAACTTACTCATGATGACCATATTACGTTAATCTTTGCGGATGACAAGAGCTACATTCACAGCCTCATTGCCGGGTTTATTTTGTAATAATCCTTTCAACTTCAAACTTGTTTCAATATAGCCATGCAACTCCGACCATCGTATGTCATCAGGCAATTTTGCTGAAAACGCGCGGTGTATCAAACGTGCCTCCACTTCGTCTCCCGGCAACAAGCGCTCTATTTCGCGCATAACCGCAGGTTTCCGTAAGTTCTCGGAAGCAATGGCGTGCGCGGTATCTCTGTTCCGCGGGTTGTAAGCTTCCACCGCGGCCTGTGTGCCATTGCCCTTGTTTTTCACATAGGCGCGAGCAAATGCACGTTGTTTGTAGGTTGGTTTTTCCATGCTATTAATTCTCCGTTTTTTCATCTTGGCTACTGCATAACGGGCACGGACATTGATATATTTCATCGTCAGAAATTATTGGTTTTTCTGTTTGTGCTCTATCTTGTAGATTTGTATGTAACTTCGTAACCATAACAAGAAATCTGTTATTTTATAATTCTATTCTTCGTTACAGTATGTGTAACCATTGTGTAACCAAAAGAAATACGAATTGGCTACAAGTCGGTTACAGTGTGTGTAACCACATTTCTTAATATAAATAAAAGATATTATCACCGCAGTTACGCAGTTACGGTTATTCCATATATCCCTCAAGGCGTTTTACAAGGATTTCTTTGTCCAAATAGTAACCACGTACTGATTCTTTATTCTCCGCGTCTTTCATTACTTTTGTTTGCCCTTTTACAACTTTTGCTTTTCGCAGTTCATCCCCAAGCCACCGAGACGGGTTTTTACTCTGCCAAAGCCAATCAAATTTGTCTGGGTCATCCGCGCGCAAGTGCTCAAGCATAACTTTATAGGAAAAAAACAGTGGTTCCTGTTTTTGTTTTTCTTTGGGTGTTGGGTTATCGCTAGTATCACCAAATGGGATTTCTTCTGGATGTATCTCATCTTCGGGACACACTTGTTGCTCCCGCATGTCTACTAAATTGATTAGGCTTTCCAAAAGCGCGGGCGTTGTCATTTTCTCCATTAAAGTTTCTTTTTTCTCCTTTAGAACAGTTAGTGAAAACGTACGGATGTTTTGGAAAACATCATTGCCTATCACTTTTGCAATTGTAAGAATTGGTTTATAAAGTTCCCATTCACGCCCTAGAATTTCTTCGTCTACTATTGTGTCATATACACATTTCACATCTTTATGCCACTGCATCATGCCGTGATACAGCATATCTCGTATCTGCTGGAACACAGGGTCGTTAAGTTTAATCTCCCGATTCCGCACCGTCTTATCTGCCGTCCGGCTCATCACAATAGTAATACAGCGTGTAAGAAGTGAAAGCTCAAGCCCTTTGATGTTCGCAAACATTTTTGGCGAGTAGCCATCGTATCTTTTTGGTATCTGACCTGGACCCCAAAATTTAGACACCTTGATCGAAATAACGATATCATGATGTCATATGGGAAAACCACATCGCATCGCGTGATGTAAAAGTAGACATCATACGCAGAATTAAGGAGGAAGGCATACCAGTAGCGCAAGCTGCCAAAGAACACGGCATTCACGAAACAACAATCTATGGCTGGCTGGGCATGGGAGCAAAAGGCGCTTCCTCATGGTCTGAATTCGCACGAATACAGAAGCGGAACAGAGAACTCTTGGAGCTGGTGGGAGAACTCACCGTCCGTCTCTCCATTGCTCAAAAAAAGAGCTGATGGAGCAGCAACAAGCAGTGAGTAAAAGCGCGCTTGCCATATTACTCGGCGTCTCTCGCGCATCTCTGTACTATGTATCAAAGAAAGAAGAAAAAGATTGGGCCTTGAAAATACGCATAGAGGAAGTATTGCGGGAACATCATGCGTATGGATCCCGGAACGTGGCGCTAGCACTGCAATTGAATCGCAAGGGAGTACAACGTGTGATGCGTAAGTTCGGCATCAAACCGTATAGGCGCAGAGGACGAAAATGGAAGAAAAACAAAGGAGTTTCTGTCATCTATGCCAATCTGTTATTTACCGTCATACCATCGTATCCCCATCATGTGTGGGCTGCAGATTTTACAGAAATCGTATGGAAGAAAAAGAAAGTATATGTTGCTACCGTGATTGATCTATACACGAGAGAAATTGTGGGTGTTGCGGTATCGTTGCGAAAAGGAACACCGCTTACATTACAAGCATTGTACGGAGCGCTGTTGCATTATCCACGGCCTGCCGTATTCCATTCTGATAATGGAAGCGAATACAATGCAAAGGCATATGTTTCCGTTCTTACCGATATTGGCACACGCATTTCCCGATCGCATCCGGGCTGTCCCTGGGAGAATGGCTATCAGGAATCGTTTTATGGTAAATTTAAGGTAGATTTGGGAGACCCCAATCGGTTCCATTCTTTAGGAGAGCTTGTTGCAGAAATCTACCGTACCATCTGGGTATACAACCACACGCGGATACATTCCGCGCTTGCTATGCCACCGAAAACATTCGCCGCGCAGTACAAAAAGGTCGCTTAACAGTATTCGACTGGGTGTCTAACGAATGGGGTCCATTTCATATGCAAGAGCGTTCCGAACCATACCGATCGAACTCAAGAAGACGCTTACCTACGATCAGGGCAAAGAGATGCTCGGGCACAAACAATTCACTATTG
>VMFT01000025.1 GCA_007376195.1 Parcubacteria group bacterium Gr01-1014_29
GCAAGGCTAAAACTCAAAGGAATAGACGGGGACTCGCACAAGCGGTGGAGCATGTGGTTTAATTCGATGGTAAACGAAGAACCTCACCAGGGCTTGAAATTCCGGTGAATTCCTGTGGAAACATAGGAAGTCTCACAAGGACACCGGAACAGGTGCTGCATGGTTGTCGTCAGTTCGTGTTGTGAAATGTTCCCTTCAGTGGGGCAACGGACGCAACCCCTGTTGTCTGTTACATGTGTCAGGCAAGACTGCCCGGCTCAGCCGGGAGGAAGGAGGGGATGACGCCAAATCAGCATGGCCCTTTGATGCCCTGGGCCACACACGTGCTACAATGGAACGTACAATGGGCCGCGAAGCCGCGAGGCGGAGCAAATCCCTAAAAACGTTCCTCAGTTCGGATTGGAGTCTGCAACTCGACTCCATGAAGTTGGAATCGCTAGTAATCGCAGGTCAGCTAAACTGCGGTGAATACGTTCTCGAGTCTTGTACTCACCGCCCGTCAAGTCAAGGGAGCCGGGAGTACCCGAAATTCCGGTTTTACCGGAACTAAGGTAAGTTCGGTGACAGGGACTAAGTCGTTTAAGTATTCTACTTGTTGCGACCTAGAAAAGTAATTTTCTAGTAAAATCTAACTAATATCGGTGAATCCCTCCTCTATGGTATACTATGTATCATGGGAACGAAGGTAATACCGAGGGAAGCTTCTAGAGTTACTAATTCTACTACTATCCGAAATTTGCGCGATTCTCTTGTTTTGAATGACTTGCAACATAAGGTGTTAATCGGCGCAATTCTTGGAGATGGTAGTTTGATAGCTAACTCATGGGGTAAAAGTTATCGATTTCATACACAGCAGAGTAATGTCCAAAAAGATTATGTATTCTGGAAGTATAAGATATTTAAGAATTTTGTTTTATCGCCTCCCCGGTTTGAGGCAGTAACAAATTCTTGGAAATTTCGTACTATAAGCCATCCAGAATTCACAGCATATAGAAATATATTTTATTCTGGAAAGAAAAAAATCATACCATCAAACATTGATGAGTTATTGACTCATCCAATTAGTATGGCGGTATGGTACATGGACGACGGCTGTTATGTAAAACGCGATTCTACCTTTATCTTAAATACCCAATCTTTCTCATGGCCAGAGAATTATATCTTACAAGAATGTCTTCGTAAGAAATTCTCTATCGAAACAACAATACAGCGAGATAAGAGTTACTGGCGATTGTATGTGAAAAAAAGATCTGCAGAGATCTTCCGAAAACTCATTTGGTTTTACAGAGACGCATCTATGAGAAAAAGATTATAGAAGCCCCGTAGAGACTGGAGTTCCATTTAGGAATGGAACAAAGATAGTAGAAGTGTAAACTACTATAATATGTTGGCCCCCGCTGTGGCGGGGTGAAGATATAGTCCATGCCATATGGAAACGTATGGAGACCATGAACAAGGCACGGCTAGCGGAAGCTGGTCGTGGAGTTTCTCCTTATAAGGAGTAAAACGCTTGATTTCCAGAAGCTAGATTCTAGATGCTGGAAATCTTGCAAGGTCGATCTCGGTTACACCGGGATACGTGTTTGGTCGTCACACGCGACAAACGACCCCCGCCTTCTCCCACTTACAGCGGGATACGGCGAGGCAAAGCCGGAACAATAGGCCAGGAGTTCAACTTTTGTACAAAAATCCACAGAAACATGTCTATGGACTTTTGTTTTCTTTGTAATAAATAGTATAGTTATAACAAATATATTTGACGGAGGATTGACAGTATGCCGAAACTAAAGAAGAAAGAAGAGTCTGTTCGTGTGCGTACAGGGAAATGGCCTGATCTGGAAGATAAAGAACAACTCGCGCTTGTGTCGTTGCCGCAAAAAATACAGCAATGCATGAACGCAGAAAATCCTGATTGGGATTGGATGGAGCTTTTTGTAGCTGAAGAAGAATGGCTTGTGATGCGTGAATATGATGAAGGGGAGGAGATGAGCAGAATTGCCGCAGTAGTGAAAGCGCGTAAAACTTTTTCCTAGATTGAAAACAAGGAGGAATTTTTATGGACATGGGCAGATATCTTTTCCGGCAAGTGCGCGGGAGTGATGCCGCTGCGATTTATGAACTTGCGGTAGCGAATGAATATCACTCGGACAATTTACCGCTTAATCGTTCTTTGATTAAAGCTTATGTGCAGAGATCCGTGAAAGATTTTGCAATAATAAGCTCCAGCGGAGTTTGTAAAAATCCACTCTATATGTTTGTCCTTGAGGATACCTATACGCGCACTGTTGTAGGAGTTTCTCAAATCAAAAATATCCTATGGCGCTTATTATACCAGCTTCGTCTGGACCCATTTTTAGGAGAAAACATTGGAAAACTTGCTTTAAAGAAAGAAGACGGCACGTGGGAGTTGGGCGGGTTGCTTCTTTCGAAGGAAGTGCGCGGTGGGAAACTTGGAAAGCTTCTTTCCTATGGGCGATTGGCGTATCTTATGAGTAAGGGCCTTGCACCTCGCATGCTTATAAGCGGTTTTCTTAAAAACACATTTTGGGAATATATTGCGATACGCATCGGTGTTTCTAAGGAGTATAATCCGGATAAACACTGGCGTAGTTTCAAAACTCTCACTAAATTCATGGGTTTGCTTCCTGCTCACATTTTATTAGCTGAGACGGGAATTGCATTCGGATACTTTGAGGACTTATTCAAGATCCCGATTCCTATCAAACCAGAATCAGAACCGGCTCGGAAATTGCTAGTGGACATGGGTCTTTGTTTTCTCAAGGAGATTGAAGCAAACGGCATTTTGTGGCACGGGGCGCCGTGGAAAGTGATCCGTGATGACAATTTCATGAGGTACAAGGTTCCTCAAGATACTATAGAGGTTGATACATGTAAAACTTCGTGCCATCTGGACATTGGTATGGCAGTGCTTCCGTCTGATGATTTTCGTGCGCAATATATCCCTGTAGCAAAGCTGGAAGACGGCAGAGTATATATCAGCAAGAAAGATTTCTCCTGCGGGAAACCAAAACACTTGTTTATTTTTGAAACTAAAAACGTATAGGACGGCTAAAACCCGTCTTTTTTTGATCCTTCACAGAGCGGATTGTTTTTGCTTTAATAAAGAACATTCACCCAGTAAAAATATGCGCGTGTAGCTCAGCTGGTTAGAGCACGTCACTGATAATGACGAGGTCCCTGGTTCGAGTCCAGGCACGCGCACCAAACAGGAAATGTCAAATTTCTAACGGGACAAGCTGATAATGAAGAGGGGGTAAATAATGAAGAGGTGGAAGTTCGCCCTATCATTCGATAGGGCGCCCCGTCGAATGACGGGGCGAGTCCAGGCACGCGCACAAAGTTCGTATTGTACAAATCTTAGGTTCGTTTTCTATTTCATGACGTTGTATACTATATATGCATACTGCATATCGCAGACACATGCAGAAGATGACGCGGATAAACGCTGAATATTGATAATTTTTATTTTTTATGAATCAAAATCTCAAGATAGGTGTAGTCATGGGTGGGCCGTCAAGCGAACATGATATTTCTCTGTTGACCGGTACTAATGTGGTAGAAGGTTTGCGGGATGCGGGTCATGAACCAACACCGGTGTTTGTGGCTGAAAACGGGAATTGGTTTCTTGCGCAAAAAAAAGGCGTGGCATACGATCCGGTGGATGTTTGCGGCCGGTTTGATGTGATGTTCAATGCTATGCACGGAGAATACGGCGAAGACGGGCGTCTGCAGCAGGTGTTTGAGAGTTGCTGCGTACCGTATACGGGGTCGGGTGTAGCGGCATCTGCCCTTGCCATGAATAAAATCATAAGCCGCGAGATATTCAAGAACGCGGGTTTATATGTAGCGCGGGCTGTTGCCATACGAAAAGACACATATAATCCTGCGTGGCATTCTAAAGAAATTCACTTGATATCGGCGCCGCCGTGGGTGGTAAAACCGGCCTCGCGCGGGTCTTCCGTTGGTGTTACTATCGCGTATAATTTTCCAGAGCTTGAGCAAGCGATAGAGCATGCGTTTTCATACGATAAAAATATTCTCGTTGAAGAGTTTATCAAAGGACGCGAAATCACCTGCGGCGTGCTTGAAAATTTTAATGGCGAGCGGCATCATGTGTTGCATCCTATTGAAATTATACCTCCAGAAGGGCGGTTTTTTGACTATACAGCGAAATATGACGGGTCTACAAAAGAAATTCCGGCGCCATTTTTTGGGGAGATGCTGCGCCTTATTAAAACAACTGCCCTCACAGCCCACCGGGTCCTCGGATGCAGACAGTATTCCCGGACAGACATGATTATGAAAGGCACCAAGCTTTACGTACTAGAAACAAATACTTTGCCAGGGCTTACAAAAGAATCCTTGTTTCCGAAGGCGGCAAGCTGGGCTAAGCTTGAATTTCCCCAGCTTTTGGATCATTTAGTGCAACTCGCAGTGTCTTCACCCAACTGACTAGACACCGAGTGTCTAGTCAGTTGTGTCTAGTCAGTTGGGTGGGTTTTCCACAGCTTTAGAGGAAGGCAATTATGCCAAAATAAGATAGTATTAGGGCATGATGGGTCCGCGTACAATTCACGGGAACCTACCAGAAGGTGACAAACCAAGCGGCTGTTAAAAGCCGTTTTTTGTTGTTTACTCTGAAAATTCGTGTTCATTGAAATCAATAAATAAGTGCGCTACATACTTCTTTTACTTGGAGGTGTCGATATGTCACAAGAACAAGAACCCAACCTAGGGAATATGCCACATCTTCCTCAACTGTATACGCCTGTGAAAGAGGACCGTATGTCTGGTGTTGACGGAGAGAAGACTTCACAGGATGAGACAGTCTACAGACAAGGTAAACAACGTCATTTCGAACAACGCAAAAAGCAGCTGTTCGGATTTGTAGAAGGTCTCGATCGGGTTGAAATGCCAAAAATGGGACCTGATAATCCATTTGTAGTGTCTATAAGCAATCCTTTGTATCCTCGTGTAATGGTCATTAATGCTCCTTGTATCGGAGCGCGGGAAGCCCAAGACGAGAAATGCGATATATTTCGAAATGCTCTGCGGTGGGCGGAAGCTGATAAAGTAGATGCCATTATACTATCTGGCCCTGTGGTGTATTTCCCCACAGAGAAATATGGAAAGGAGCGTCCATCGAAAGTCCAGGTAGTAGGAGTTCATGTCGATGCGGACATCATAGAAAAAACATACCCAGCCCATGTGTTGCGGGATCTCGGAGGTATTGAAGGTATTCGGAACGAAGGACGTCCGTTGTTTCTTACCACAACAGCATATCTTGAACATCTGATCCGAACGTTTAAGAGCCTTCTTTACTCAAATGATGACAAACTTCTCTACAATGGCCCTATTCTTGTGGTAATGGGAGATGTGGAAGAGAATATTGCGAAGTACTACGCAAACGAAAAAGTCCGCGCGGCGGTATTTCGAGAGAAAGAGAACGCATTAGAACACATACGCCGCTATCGGCGCATTCGTTCGCTTCTTCAAAAAATGAAAAACACGAGCGTTCTTGAGGAGGCCCTTTCATTTTTGGAGAAGTTTCGTGGTCAGTTCGAAAGTCTTGGTATAGATATCAGTACACTCTCCCATATTTCTGCAAAAGAAATCGAGGATCTTATAGAAGAATGGGAAGAGTATCGGAATCTCCTTGTCTTGATGGGGAACGTGGAACCGGAGTTTATCCAGGACTGTCTTCCGGAAATGATTTCTTATATCGCGTCTTGTTACCAGTCGGTTGCGCCCAACGTACGTGTTGTGGGTATAGGAGATACTTATCTTCGTATCGAATCACACTTGTATGCAGTAACTGCCAATAAGTCTCGTAATCTCATTCGCGGTGGTTTAGCGGGTACTATGCGTGATGGTATGTATAGCTTTGTGAAAGGTCATGAAGGTGTAGACGTGGTTGATATCAACCTTGGCGCGGGACTGAACCCCTATATCACGGGTCTTTTTGTGACTCACCGGGTGCGGGCATACGAGAAAACATTGGATGATATCCGTATGTCTCACGTATATCAGTTGCCAACGTGCCTTGATGCTTCATTGTACCGTGAGGTAGTTCGTTCCATGGTCCGGACAAAAGACGATATCACGCGTCTTGCGAGTGTGTCAAACTATGAATCGGGTGTTGTGATTCTCGAACGTGGGGAAATGAGCACCATTCCGGTGTTGCGCTTTCTCCCAAGCGCTCTTCTTACAAATCGCGCGGTGTTCGAGTCAGCAGAAACGCTTGCCTCTACGGTGCAGGGAAGATATCAACGGTCGCGCATCATGTATCACTATAAGGAGGGCTGCACACACTACGGCGCGCAGTATATAGCTCGCTATCGTTCGCCGAAAGATGCAGATGGCCGTGTCATAAAATATCACTACCAGGTTTGTTTGGAAATGCTGCGAAATTCAAAAGCGCCTTTGCTTGGCCTTGCTAATGATGGAGATACGCAGCACTGGTTCAATTATGCGGTGCATCGTGAAGGGAATGATGAATACAAATCTCCAGAAGAGCTCTTAGATGCAATACAGCAAGTTGAGCAATCAACCAAATTCTCGAAGAAAGAACGAGAAGCTATGTTGCGTGTGCTTGTTATGGAAAATTCAGTGCTGGGTGGGGTGTTACAGCCGCAGGATCAAATTGACGGGTACGTAGATTCCCTTAAACCATATCTGGATGTTTTTCGTGATATCATTTTACGTTCGTTGAAATGTGGTGTTGCGGTAGATGGAAGGTTGGGTGTCATTACCTATGGACAGGGCAATCACAACTCGAATACATGGAAAAAGAGCGATGTGCGTTTCGATGAAGGCAGGTGGACAAGAACATCATTGTTACTGGCGCTTGTGCTTGCATACCCCGAGTTAGCGGCGTTATTTAAAGAAGCAATAGTGGCGCCTGGATTCGGCGGTTTGGGAGAAGCGCGAGGTTTGTTTGGCATAAGTCCTTCATTGGGGCTTGCCACATCCGTGAAGTCAAAAAAGCTTGCAAAAAGGACCAATGCGTATTTCTATGCATTTTACATGCTTCATAAGCAAGGATCATCAAAAACAAAAGATAACATGAAGCTTATGGTAGAAGGTTACGCGCGCATGGGCACCGCAGATCAATATGAATCAGGACGGTTCAGCGTAAACACGGGTGGCGACGATCATATGGGAGGTGTAGCAATTACGCGCAGCGCGTTCCATATCAAAACAGGTTGTCAAATGTTTGAGGGGCCGTTTGGAAGACTGCTGCGTTTTCCCGAACAGAACATCTTCTCGGCAATATGGGGAGTTCCTGTAGGAGGACCGGAATGGGGGCCGATGGTATTTTTTCCTCTTGATTTTCGGGCAGTGCGTAAATATGCTCGTGAGCCGTTCCCGCTCGAAAAACAGCTTTTCGCAAACGCGCTAACCGCTGATGTGTCTGACTAAAACAAATCACAAGCCGGCGATAGAAACATCATCGGCTTTTTGTTATGATGAAGAAAATTCTTTCGGAGGGAGAACGTATGAAATTTTTGCTTGGCTGTGTTTGTGTATGTCTTGTGTTTGCACTCTCTTCATGCGCGGCTGTTCTCTTCATGCGCGGCTGTAAACATTGAACACTGCGCTCCGGTGAGTTACAAAAGCCACCGTGTCGCATGTTTTCCAATAGACGAATAGAAGGTATTCAAAGTCTCACACGGTGAGACTTTTTATTATTGAATTTAAATATATTTTAGTGTATAGTTTTTTATGTTACGGGCCATTAGCGTAGCCCCGACGCTTCATTTATAAGTTTAATAACGAAGTCGGGGAGCCGACCATGGCGTCGGCTTGGTAGAGCACCCGCCATGTCATTCGACATGGCGCCCTATCGAATGATAGGGCGGTTTGCAAAATAGTATGCATTATGTATATCTATTACTGTTAAATAACAGCAAATTTTATACTGGTAGTACAGCAAATCTAAAACGCCGTTTTTTAGAACATGGGCAGGGAAGAGTAGCATCTACAAAGCACAAGCGTCCATTAAAATTGATTCACTATGAAGCATATATTTTAAAAAGTGATGCTGAACGTAGAGAACGATACCTAAAAACTACCGAAGGAAAAAGATTTTTACGACAGCAAATAAGAGACTTTCTAGAACAAAGTAATTTGGGCCATTAGCTTAGTGGTAGAGCACCCGGTTTGCATCCGGGAGATGCGAGTTCGATTCTCGCATGGTCCACTTACGGAAATCGTCCTTTATTTATTGGCACAATTTTTATCTACCGCAGTTGACTTTATGACTCGTTTAACTTTTTGAAATAAAAAACAGGGCTTCCACTTGAAAGCCCAGTAACATATTTATTACGGACAAAGTAGTCCTGAAATAAATTCATGCATTGCTTGATTTAAGTCATCGTCTGTTTTGAAATGCCCCGTCCCAACCTCGCCAAATGCTCTGACGAACGCATTCCGCAGTTCAAAATAATGGCCGGAGTTTTGTTGTTCGTTTACCAAAGTACTCATATTTGCTTTGAATTGTTTAAGCCCTCCGGGGAGTATAAGAAACCCGTGCATATCATCCGAGGGGTCTCTTACTCGTAACGGTGTATTATCTACCGCGTTCATTACGCGATCAAAATATTTTTTTAGCCCTTTTTTTGTGTATGTTCTTACGATCGGGGATACAATTCCGAATGTGCGACTGTCCAAGCCCATTTCTATACTCACGTTTTTGAACGCCTCAACGTGTTTAGTGTTATCGTCAATACAAAAAATATAATAATCGAGGTCGTCTTTTAATGATTCTAGAATAATGCGATACGACCCTTGTTTCGGCTGATGTCCTAGGAAGAGTATCCAGCGTATAGAAAGGTTCCACGCAAGACAGAACATGTGCACTCGAATAGAAAGAGTGCTCGAGCGTGTGGTTACAATATCTTGCGTAAAACGTTCTGGCGGAAAGCGTGGTATACTACCAACATTATGCGCAATTGGTAGAAGCCATAAGCCTCGATCGGGGCTCTGAAAAAGTAAACGTTCTTCGTGGGTAAAATATGCCTCGAGATTAAATTCTGTGAGCGCAAATACGTCATCACTTCTGCTATCCACCAAAATGCCGTCAAAATCCCAAATAATGTGCACTTTCTTCCCATTTTGTAAAAGTTCTTCTATTCTTGCGCGAGTGTCTAAAACTAGGTCAGTCACTTCCTGAATTTCTTTCTTCGTGCTTTTTCTCATTAGTATCCTCCCAGCGCGTACTTTTTATTATATGTAACAACATATTCACATTTACGCAAGAGAGATACCTTTCCTTCAATTCTTCCAAAATCCGACTCCAACTAATCCTCACAAAGTCCACCATAAAATTTCCACCTCCGTTTTATAAACAAATTTAAAAAAATAGGCAGCCGATTAATGGTTGCCTGTTTCATGATAGGATAGGAATATTTATGTGTTACCACTTCCGGATTGTTTTACCGGCTTTAGGAGGGATGCGCCGCACACTTGGCAGCATTTGAATTTTACAGAACAAGGACTGCAGTACGCTTGATCTTTAAGCTGTACATCGTGCTTACATATGCGAGCCAGTGATTTCTTCTTATATTCTGGAGATCCGTCGTGGTTTCTGCAAAACATACAACTCCTTTTACTTGCCTGCAGATTTTCTTTCATTGTACACAAGCAAAAAGATAAATCAAATTATGCGGATGCGTTACGGCTTTACTTTTTTTTAAATTCAGATACGCTCAATATAAATATGCCCAGAAGAGGAGAATCCTATGAATCTGATGCGCCGCTCTTTACTGGTGTTCTTTGCGGGTATTGTTTCCGGATGTGCGCGATTGATAAAGCCGCTACCCTCTGCCATGAAACTGGCACTACAGCTCCATGGAACGGAACGAGTGGTGTGTTCGACAGCTCATTGGTTTGTTAAGCTAAAACGAGATCAAACGTATGTGGGGAGCGCTACCATACGCTTGAGACGCAGAGCAGATGAGTTAGGAAGCCTTACTCATGAAGAATGGACAGAATTACTGCATGTTGTTCAAGCTCTCGAGTTTGCTACTTTTCACGCGTTTGGTTCAAGGCCGGCAAATTGGTATTTTGAGATGTCGTGTCTCATGAACCACGCGTATAGAACACGACCTCATCTCGCACTTGTCCACATCCATTTTCACCCGCGCACGGATGGGATTGTGAACGTGCTGGATTATACCTTTCCAAAGGATGAGAGATATGGATCCGAACGCATGCCGTATACCAATCTTGAAGTTTCTAAACCGGTAGAAAAAGAAGTGATTCGCCTTATGCAAAAAGAACTGGTGCGGTTCGCCGAACTGTATCTTATCCCCATCACACTTCCATAAATTGAATCCTCCGAACATTTGTTTGTCCGGAGGATTTTTATTATAATAAATCCTGTTACCATGAAAATTTTTAAAAAACTTATTCGCGACAACATGCCCGACATTATGGCGGCAAAAGGAACACCCATTCGCACGCGAGTGTTGGAGGACGATGCGGAATTTATCGCCGCGCTTGAAAATAAACTTTTGGAGGAGGTTCAGGAATTACGGAATAAGGAAAAACCCGCACTGGTGCAGATTGCGTATATGGAAGAAATTTTGGACGCGCTCGCGAAAGCGTATGGTATTCCTCCCGAAGATATTGCGGCGGAACGAAAGCGAAAAATGGAAGAGCGCGGCGGATTTGAGAAACGGCTGTTTTTGGAAGAAGAACAAAAAACCTTGTAGACATGGTTACCTACAAGGCGGGTGTGGAAAGATTGTCACGCTTCTTTTCGAAAGATCTGCGATACAAAGAGAGCTTTTTTGTCTTTGTAGTCACTGAAGGCCTGTTCTAAAAGAATGAGGCCATGTTTTTTTGCAATTCTCCTGATTTCTTCTGGGTCCGGTTGGGAGAAATATTTCACATACCCAGTGGATGATGCAAGAAGTTTGTCGTACACGCCGCCTATCATCCCGTTTGTGTAGCTTGTGAAGAAAACGCCGCCGGTTTTTAACACGCGTACAACCGACTTAATTGCCGGTTCCAGCAGTACATGGGGAGTGTGAGTAAATAGAGCGGTACAGGACCATACACCAGCGAAGTATGAGGCATAGTGTCCCGGATCATCATCGTCTAGCTTGATGTCGTGCATATCTTCAAAGGCAAATAAGACCGGAGTTCCTAACACATACTTTGCACGTTCTTGAGCGAGTTGGAGAAATTCGAGAGAGGTGTCAATTCCTATAACGTAAAATTGTTTGGTGGGTACAGGGAATTTATCACGCGTGGGTATGCCATCTTTGTCTTTTCGACCCATGAAACTCCACCGGAATCCATGATTGTTATAAGCCATGAAGCAAGCATCACGTCCACAAGCACATCCGACATCCAGCACGCGCGCGCCATCCGGTAGCGTATCCATAAAAGGTATAATTTCATCAATGACATCACGATTGTGTCGAGTATCACGGTATTGTTTCGCTGTGACATTGTAGACCTTTTGGTTGTGATCCAACAGATCTTGTGGTGATACATATCGCAGGACGGCTGGTGCGATCTCATCTAACAATGCTTGCCGTTCCTCAAGCGGCGCACTAGAATTCATGGCTTTTCCAAACCCGTGCTCAATTATCCATTTTTCAACTTTTGTTTGAACCATATCTGCGTACTCCTTTCAATAGAGAAGATTTCCTACATACCATATCATTCTTGCCTTTTCTTGACAAGCAGGATATACTGGCTAGACTATATGCCCCGCAAAAAAGTTTTGCCAAAAGAAATAACACCTTCCATTCAAGTCCGCGGGGCGCGCGTACACAACTTAAAAAACATCTCTGTTGACATACCGCGAAACAAGTTTGTGGTTATAACAGGGCTTTCCGGATCCGGCAAATCATCGCTCGCATTCGACACCATTTATGCCGAAGCCGAACGACGGTTTGTGGAATCTCTCTCTGCCTATGCACGGCAGTTTTTGGGTATAAAAGAAAAACCGGACGTTGATTCCATTGAAGGACTCTCGCCGGCAATTTCGATTGATCAAAAAAGTGTTTCGCGTAACCCCCGATCCACGGTGGGTACCATAACGGAGATTTATGATTATCTGCGTATTTTATTCGCGCGCGTAGGTGAGCCGCACTGTCCGCAATGTGGCAATGCCGTCAAAAAACAGACGATTGACGAAATGATCACAAAAATACTCGCTTACCCGGAAGGAACTTCGGTTTCGCTCCTTGCGCCGGTTATCCGCGGGCGCAAGGGAGAGCATAAAATCGTTCTTGAGGAGATATCTCGCAAGGGTTTCTCGCGCGTTCGGCTTGATGGCACGCACATGCGCATCCAAGAAGCGCTTAGTGTTGTGTTAGATCCGCAAAAAAAGCACTCCCTGGACGTGGTGGTTGATCGCCTTGTATTGGATAGTGATATTGACCGGCCGCGGTTTGCAGATTCGTTAGAGACCGCGCTGGGCATCGGCAAGGGCATTGTGATAGTTGAAAAAGGCGCGACGGATCACTTGTTTTCGGAACATTTTGCCTGCCCCGCCTGTAGTGTATCACTGCCAGAATTAGAACCGCGGCTTTTTTCATTTAACAGCCCGTACGGCGCATGCCCGACATGTACGGGTATTGGGCATACGCTGGAAGTGGATCCGGAACGCGTATTTCCCAATAAAAATCTCACACTCGCTGAAGGCGCCATACAGCCGTGGGCGCGCGCTTCACATCGCGTGGGGCGGCAATCGTGGTACTGGTGGATGCTGGAAGATCTCGCGCATCGGCATACGTTTTCTCTTACTGATCAGGTGCGGAGCCTTCCCAAACGTGTGCAGGATATCATTCTGTACGGAGAGCCGTTAGATAGCAAAAAAAAAGAAACTTTTGAAGGAGTAATTCCTCATTTGAAACGCCGATGGAAAGAAACGGATTCTGAGTGGACGCGCGCGGAAATAGAAAAATATATGCACCTCGAAATGTGTCCCGCATGCAAGGGTACGCGTCTGAAACCAGAAACGCTTGCGGTACGGCTCAACGGCAAAAACATCGCCGAGGTTTCAAGCATGGGAGTTGAAGATGCCGTACAATTCTTTCAGAATACGGAGAAGGTATCTTCTTTGCAAAATAAAAAAGTCGTCAGTCCGTTGGTAAAAGAAATCATACACAGGCTTAATTTTCTGACTGATGTGGGGCTTGAATATGTAACGCTTGACCGCGAATCTACGACACTTTCCGGCGGCGAGGCGCAGCGCGTTCGTCTTGCTACCCAGATTGGCTCCCGGCTTACCGGCGTGACGTATGTGCTTGACGAGCCTTCCATTGGGCTTCACCCGCGCGACCACCATCGCCTGATAGAAACGCTCAAGCGTTTACGCGATCTCGGTAATACCATACTGGTTGTTGAGCATGATCGCGATACCATGAACGAAGCAGATTGGATTATTGATCTTGGTCCGGGCGCCGGAAAACATGGCGGCATGGTGATTTTTACCGGTACACCCAGCCAACTGCGCGCGGCGGCAACTTCCACGGGACATTACTTGTCGGGACGAAAAAAAATCATTGTGGGTACAAGAACACGTATACCATCCTCTTCCAGACAAAAATACCTTCGGGTGCGGGGCGCCGCCGGCAATAATCTTAAAAACATTGATGTGCAGATACCCCTCGGTGTGCTCGCGTGCGTCGGAGGTGTTTCGGGTTCAGGAAAAAGCACGCTGGTAAACGATACGATCGGCCGCGCGCTCATGCAGCATTTTTATCGGTCAAAGGACGAACCTGCGGCGCATGATTCTCTGGAAGGAACACAGCATCTTGATAAAGTTGTTATTGTTGATCAATCGCCTATAGGCAGAACACCTAGGAGCAACCCGGCAACCTATACGGGAGCTTTTACGTTTATCCGCGATTTATTTTCGCATACACAGGAAGCCCGCGCGCGGGGATATAGATCGGGACGGTTTAGTTTTAACGTAAAAGGAGGGCGCTGCGAGGTATGCGAAGGTCAGGGTGTGCGCAAGATAGAAATGTATTTTTTGCCGGATATTTATATTGAATGTGAAGAATGCCATGGTAAGCGGTATAACCAAGAAGCGCTCGCTATTTTATACAACAACGAAAGCATAGCCGATGTTCTGGAAATGTCCATTGAGGAGGCCTGCGATTTCTTTAAGGACATTCCGGCAATTTGGTCGCGTCTAACCACGCTTGTGCAGGTTGGTCTCGGGTACATGCAATTGGGACAGCCGGCAACAACGCTTTCCGGTGGTGAGGCACAGCGTGTGAAGCTTGCGACTGAGCTCGCAAAAAAAGCGACAGGTCAGACAATGTACATACTCGATGAACCAACTACCGGTCTTCACTTTGAAGATATTAGGCGGCTTCTTGAAGTGCTTAACGCGCTGGTTACGAAAGGGAACTCTGTGTTGGTTATAGAACATAATATTGATGTGCTGAAGAATGCGGATTGGATTATAGAATTAGGGCCGGAAGGAGGGCCGAAAGGCGGGTATCTTATTGCCGAAGGCACACCCGCCGACATTCGAAAAATCAAAAAATCTCCAACGGGCCAGTGGCTTTAGATATTTGACTGGAATTTGATAGTATGGTATTATTCGCATATGCAGGAATTTAACCTTACAAAAGCCTCTGAAATGCTTATTTTAAGCCTTCCCAAGCGGTCCGGCGTTATACTGGAAAAACGGTTTGGCCTTGGTAAAACAGGCTCCAGGCATACTCTGGAAGCTATCGGGCAAAAATATGGCATTACGCGCGAGCGCGTGCGTCAAATTGAGCGCGACGCTATCGGACGTATCCGTAAAGCATCCGTCTACAACGAGGTGATGCCTATTTTTTTGTCATTCCGGAACTATATTATTGACAACGGTGGTGTTATGGCAGAACCAGTTTTATTGGCAGATTTTAGCAATGGGAATACATCAGCTCATGCCGTACGGTTCTTGCTTTCGCTCGCGCCCCAGCTCGTATTTCGCGGCGAGTCAGACATGTGGCACCCGCGCTGGGGAATTGAACACGCAAAGATGGATGTTGTGGAAACTTCGCTTACGCGCGTGGCAGAAGTCCTCGCGCACAAAAACACCACGGTTTCCTATGATGAGCTTTCCGCCTATCTTCGGGAAGATCTTGCGTCACAGGGTGTTGAGAAATGGGACCAGCCGCATGTGCTGGCGTACCTTGCGCTGTCAAAAATGCTTGGCAAAAATTGCTTTGGCCAGTGGGGGCATGCGTCATCTCCTCTCGTGCGTCCGCGCGGCGTACGCGATCTTGCCTACCTTGTGTTTCAAAAGGAAGGCACTCCCATGCATTTTTCTCTCGCGGCAACGCGTATTCGCGAGGTCGCGACGCCCCGCCGCGTGCACGCGCAGACCGTTCACAATGAACTTATCAAAGACCCGCGATTTGTATTGGTAGGACGCGGAACATACGGTCTCGTGGAATGGGGGTATGAGCCGGGTACCGTACGGGATATCATTTCGCGCGTCTTGGTAACAAGCCCGTGTGATAAGGATACTATTGTTTCAGCGGTTCTTGCCAAACGCCATGTGAAAGAAAATACGATTCTTATTAACTTGCAGAATCGTAAATATTTCCAGAAGCTTAATGACGGTACCTATAGTAACGTTATATAGAAAATTATTTTATTGTGTCCGCTTTCAGCGAATTTATTCCTGATGTAGTGCGTGTGGCCCAGGGCAGCTGGTTTCTTTGGTTGCCGATATTCGCGCTGTTGCTGTTTTTTGAAGCATGGCACACCTATGTGCGTAATTGTTTTAAACTTGACTTGGAATGGGTATTTCTTGAAGTAAAGATTCCACGCGAAATTCGAAGAGGCCCCAAGGCCATGGAACAGCTTTTGTCGTCATTTCATAGTTTTATAGGCGGTCCGGACAAGGTAGTTGATTATTATTGGAAAGGGGAAGTGATTCTCTGGTATTCGTTTGAAATTGCTTCATTCGGGGGCGACATTCACTTTTATATCCGTACGCCGAAAAAACACCGCAATTATGTTGAAGCAAATATCTACGCGCAATATCCGGATATTGAGCTTGAAGAAGTAGAAGATTATACGTTGCGCATGCCTTCGACGTATGACGGCTTAAAACAGATCAACTACGAGTTATGGGGCAGCGAGTTGAAGCTTGCGAAAGACGATGCGTATCCCATACGGTTGTATGAAGAATTTGAAACACCCAGTGAATACAGCACGCTCGACCCCATAGCTTCGCTCATTGAAGTGCTCAATACCATAAAACCAGGGGAAGAGTTGTGGCTTCAGATTATAGCATCTCCGGCAGGAAACTCATGGCAGGAAAAGGGCGCAAAGTTTGTCAAAAAAATGCAGCAAGACACGCGGCTTTTGGTAGAGAGCGGAGATACAAGCAGGCTTATGGTAGATAGAACTCCGGGCCAGGAGCTTGCGTTGAAGGCCATTGAGCGAAATATCGCGAAGCCCGGTTTTAAGACCGTTATACGATACGTACATCTTTCGCCCAACGAACTCTATGATAAGAACTTAGCATGGTACGGAGTTCTCGGCGCGTTTAACCAGTATAGTTCTCGGGCGCACAATTTTTTCAGACATGATCCCATAGTGCGTACGGCCGCTTTGTGGTTTTATTATCCATTTTTTTTCCCCACGTGGCGGCAGTTGTACCGCAGACGCAAGATATACCGGTATTTTAAAAATAGAAAAATAGAAGAAAGCGGATTTATCACGCAACTGGTGACGAACGATACCCTCTCAACGTCTCTTTTTGTGCTGAACACCGAAGAACTTGCTACGATTTATCATTTTCCGTCCAATTTTGTCCTTACCGCGCCGTCTATACAGCGCGTGGAATCCCGCAAGGTGGGGCCGCCGGCGAGCCTGCCCGCGTATGGCACATCAGATGAATTGCCGGAAGGATTTAAGAAAAAATGAACACAGTTCTTGCTTTGTATAAAGCCTTTGCGTTTATAGTTACGTTGGTTTCGGTGGCCGGCATCATTTTTGTTGGTTTTAGGAGTGTGGATCTTCGACGTCGGTATCAAGAGAAAAAAATGCGTGCGGAAGTTTTGCCCGACAACGAACAGGTTGTTACCGAGCAAGCGTTGACCGCTCTGCAGGATGCGACTACACGCCGATGGCGCGCGGTCGTTGAACGCCTGGGAACAGAAGATCAAAAAGATTTTAAGACAGCCATTATTGAGGCAGATGGGCTTGTAGACGCGGCGTTGCGGGCCTACGAGTTTCCTGGTGAGTCAATGGGTGAACGCATGCAGGCCGTAACGCGCGAGCGTCTGCCAAGCATTAATGATTTGTGGCAGGCGCATAAAGTGCGTAATGCCATAGCGCATGATCCACACTATAGTGTGAGTCCGCGCGAGGGCCATGATATAATGCGCATATATAAAAAAATACTGGAAGAATTGGGGATACTTTAAAAAATGAATGCAGCACCAACCGACATAGTGTATTTCGCAAAAACAAACTTCCGAAACCGAGAGCGTGTTTTTGGCATTCGGCACATTGATCGCAGACAACACATGTATGTCATGGGGCAGACAGGTACCGGAAAGTCAACATTTCTCAAAAATATCGCGCTGCAGGATATAAAAAGCGGGCGCGGTGTTTGTATTGTGGATCCGCACGGCGAGTTTGTGGAAGAAATTTTGGCTATGATTCCTCCTGAACGCGCGAACGACGTAGTTTATTTCAACCCTGCGGACAGCGAATACCCCATTGGGTTTAATGTGTTGGAAGTGCCGGATGTGAACAACCCCGAGTATAAACCCATTGCCGCATCCAGTTTAATGGGTATTTTTACAAAAATATGGGCAAACGTCTGGTCTGCTCGTATGGAATATATTCTTAACAATGCTATTTTGGCTCTGCTTGATAATCCGGGCTCTACGTTGCTCGGTGTACAACGGATTCTGGTAGACAAGGAATATCGAAAAGAAATTCTTTCGCACGTGAAAGACCCGATACTGCTCGCATTTTGGACGCAGGAATATGAGCAATACGATCCTCGGTTTCGCAATGAAGCCATAGCACCCATTCAAAACAAGGTAGGGCAATTTTTGTCTTCGTCGCTCATTCGCAATATTGTAGGCCAGCCACATAGCACTCTTAACTTGTACGACGCGATGAATGAGGAAAAAATAATTCTGGTGAATGTGTCAAAAGGACGTATTGGCGAGGACAACTCCCAACTCTTGGGAGCTATGGTTATTACAAAACTTCAACTTGCCGCAATGGAACGTGTTCGTATTCCAGAAGAAGAGCGAAAAGATTTTTATCTCTACGTTGACGAGTTTCAAAACTTTGCAACAGACTCGTTTGCTTCTATTTTGTCGGAGGCTCGCAAATACCGCCTCAATTTAGTTATGGCGCATCAGTACATTGGTCAATTGGTCACTGACACAAGCACGCGCGTGCGTGACGCGGTGTTTGGAAATATTGGCACGATAGTGATATTTCGGATTGGCGCTGCAGACGCAGAGTTTCTAGAAAATGAATTTACTCCGGAAGTTACCATTGAAGACCTTGTAGGATTACCTAACCACCGGATATTTTTAAAGCTCATGATTGACCAAGTGCGTAGCCGTCCTTTTTCCGCCACAACATTACCGCCTCTTGCCATTGAAGTTGCTGAAGGAAGCACGGCACATGTTATTGAAGCTTCACGCAAAAAATATACCCGCAAGCGCTTGGAAGTAGAAGAAGAGATGAGCCGTTGGAGCGGTTTTGGTCCCAGAGAACCGATTCAGATACGCGATATTCCGGAACAACGCGCCTCCGGACAACAACTACATACCGCACCTAAACCATATCGGAAACCCGACGTACCTCAAGAACCACCAATGCGGCCTGTAGGCGGAGAACCAGTCTTGCGGGAAGGAAAAGCGCCAGTTCGAAATGCTCCCGTTTTGTTCAAGAACGAAGGGATTGAATACAAAACGCAGTCCTTTAGGGCTCCCGTTGAGCACAAAGAGTTTTCAAACGTCCGTAAGGCCGCTCCTCCTCCGGAAGTAAGCCCCCCACCTCGCGCACTTTCGCTTACGGCTCTGCAGCTCCGGCAACAGAATCAAGTTAATTCGTTGCCATCAGGGCATATATCCGCTACTCTCCAACGGTCTTCTCTTAAAAAAACTGCAAGTTTGTCGGAATTACGCGCAGTTTTGCATGGCGTCTTGGAAAAACATGGCAAAGAGGAAACAAAAAAAGCCCAAAGTCCGGGTGTTCACAGAGCGTCATTACAACCCGGGGAATCAGTTAAACTTTAATAAAACTGGATCCCCGCTTTTCCGCCAGAGGCGGATCTGCCTCAGGCATGACGCGAGGATGACACTTCGTGTCACTTGCTGACGCGTTCTACATATTCTCCTGACTCCGTATTGATGCGGAGCGTATCGCCGCTATTCACAAACAACGGCACGTTCAAAACAAGGCCTGTTTCCAACACTACTTGCTTAAGGCCGCCTTGTGCCGTATTTCCGCGTACTGCAGGAGGCGCTTCGGTTACCATGAGGTCAACTTTAATAGGCACAACGATATCTAAAAGCTCACTTTCTCCGCTGTGGGTTGGAATATATCTCGCTACTATTTCTTCTTTTGGTTTCATATATTTTTCCTTGCCGCCCAGAATATCTTGTGAAAGTATAAAACGTTCACTGGAGTTGCCTGCTGAATGAAACGTGCACTGGCCCCGATTGCAAAATATAAAAACAACAGGCCTCTTTTCTATTTCAAGCGCGTCAAAAGCATCCGAAGTCTTAAATGTTTGACTGGAAACTGTTCCCGTTTTAAGGTTGCGGATTTTTGTCTGTGCCACGGGCTTACGCTGCTGCATACGGCTAAAATTATATTCTAGCACTTCGTAGGGTTCGCCGTTCCAAACAAAAAGAGTGCCCTTTTTGAGGTCGTTATAGCTTAGCATGTTAGGCTTTAGGCTTTAGGATCGAGAGGCGGTATTGAAAGTTATCCGCGTAGGCCTTGCGCTCGGCGGTTCTATTTCTTCGTTTTCCCAGTTTGACCGAAAAAATTATTTTTATCCGGATTTGCCGAAAGGATATCAGATTTCGCAATACCAGCATCCTATTGTCTTGGGCGGCATGTTAAACGGTGTACGTATTACACGAGTGCATCTGGAAGAAGATGCGGCGAGGCTGGTGCATACAGAAGGTAGTCCCTCGAATTCCTCGGGACGATCAGCTACGCTGATCGACTACAACCGCGCCGGTGTGCCATTGATGGAGCTTGTGACAGAACCGGATATTCGCACGGCCGCTGGCGCGCGCTTATTTGCTGAACAACTTCGTACGCTACTGCGGTATGTGAATGCGTCTGATGCGGATATGGAAAAAGGACAGATGCGTATTGAAGCGAATATCTCGCTTCGCGAGATCGCTGACCCTCGCGGAGTGGACGCAGACAGTCGCGGAATGCCATTCGGAACAAAAGTAGAAGTTAAGAATATTAATTCGTTTCGGGCGGTTGAGAAAGCAATATTATATGAAATAGAACGGCAAGCGGATGTGCTCGAAAAAGGAGAAAAAGTTATCCAAGAAACACGCGGATGGGATGATATAAACGAAATTACGATTTCTCAACGCCTTAAGGAATCAGCGCATGATTACCGATATTTCCCGGAGCCCGATCTGCCGCCGCTTCAGAAGCGTCATCTGAACTTAAAGAGTGGATGAGCGGCGATGACGGCGGATTTAAAAAAGCATCCGTAATTTTAGGGAATTATCTCACATCAGATTTACAAAATCTGCTTACGCAAAAAAGCGCTGACGTATCCGACATGCGTATTACGCCCGAGAACATGGCGGAACTTATAAAAATGATTTATAACAATGAAATATCATCCCGCGCGGCAAAAGATATTCTCGCGCGAATGTTTGCCGACGGATCAGATCCCTCAACTATTGTACAAGAAGGAGGTTTGAAGCAGGTGAGTGATGCCGGCACACTTGAAGTTACGGTGAAAAAAATAATTGAGGAAAATCCCAAACTGGTCACAGACTATAAAAACGGCAAGGAAGCGGTGTTACAGGTTTTAGTGGGGAAAGTGATGAAGGAAACCAATGGAGCCGCAAATCCAGAAGTTGTTCGGGGCCTCTTGACAAATATGTTGGAGTGAGTACAATGCGTGCTAGGTGCGGTACTCTTGTGGAACTGTGCAGAAATCTAATTCAGTTTCCGGAAACATGAATTAGATTACCACAAGAGTGCCGTGCTTCCTTTACTACCTGTTGCAAAAGCGGCAGGTTTTCTTTTTAGAAAGATGCGGATTAATTGTTCAGCATCTTTTTTTGTTTTGATCCACTGAATTCGTTTGTCTTTTTTGAACCATGTCATCTGGCGCTTCGCATAATGCCAATTTTCCATGATAAGTTTGCTCACAAGCTCACTTGGCGACGAAACCGCCAAGTGGGGAGATAGACCAATTGCATACTCAAACCCGAGTTCGCGGATGCGTTTTTGCGGGATTTTTAATTTGCGAAGGAGTTTTAT
>VMFT01000001.1 GCA_007376195.1 Parcubacteria group bacterium Gr01-1014_29
ACAGGCAGGAATGCCTTAATGAGCATAACCAAAATGATTAATGCCATCAGCCACTTTTTCATACAATACCTCCGTTGGGGTTTGATTGTTGTGTTTTTCGTACAAACGCGCAAGCTGGGGAAGTGTGAAGTTTACGCTCCACCAGCGGCACGCCGCAAGCGACAGGCAAGCAAGAAACCCCAAATGCCACACGGGGTTGAAACTGCTCAACATGAGCAGTGACAAAATAAGCACGTTTCCCATGCAGTCTATATTAACTGCTTTTCCTCGCGTACGGAGAGCACAAGCCGCTACATCTTTTGCATCCAGCGCACCTATCTCGGCGCGTTGTCTCAACACAGAAAAAAATTCCTGCGCCGGGTACACATTCGCGTCCGCTGCCGCACCTATGACCACCGGAATGATTGCCGCTGTTGCTATATTTAATGGAATTTCAAAGATCCCCATAATCATAATAACAACACCGCTCACAAAGAGGAATGCCTGTGAGATTACAAACCCGCCTTGAAACGCTGGAATGTGCATGCATTCTTTGCGTGTCATCCACGAGTAGTAAAGAAACACAGCAATGAGTGAGGAAATAAGCACCCACGGCGCGTTTGCCGAGACAATCATCGCAAGCGGGGGATAGTGCAACATTTCACCAAAGAGAGAGATTTTTAGCCACGGGTGCGCGGCTTGAAACTTCTCTATAAGCGCCTGAATCTCTGCTGTTGCGGAATTAATTCCATGCGCATTGTCCATAGGGTGATCCGCAAATATCACCAATGCATTTTTCCATTCGGTCCATTGGGCAAGCCGAGACTGTTTGGCGCCTTCACGCGTAAGAGAAACTGCTTCGGCGTAAGAAACTGCCAAACCGTCATCTCGCGCCATCTCAAACTCAATCTGTTTGATGCTTGATGCCACATTGCCAACATCTTCCACCTGTTGCAGTTCGCTGATAAATGAGCGAGCAACAGAATAAAACTTCTCATTGTTCAACAAGGGATCTTCTTCTGTTTTTTTGTCCTCAAGCATAACAGGAATCACGTCTAGCCGTCCTAATGCCGCCATTCGCTGTAACATGGTTTTTGCATGTGTGGTACCCAAAAACTCCAATTGCCGTGAATTGGTGTCTATGTGGCCGCCAAGCGCAAGCGCACAAGATACCAGCGCAGGAACCAAGAGCATCATATAGATGCTCATTGGATTTCTGTCTACACGCTTTCTGTTTTGCAGAACTTTGCGCTCTAACATGCGTTCGTGCAGGCGTTCAAACCAGCAGGAAATACCGACAATCCATTTCGGCGTGTTCCATCCGCGCTGTACGAAAAAGAAATAGAACGCGGAAAGAAATAATCGCTGAACAACCCACGCCCACAAACTTCCTACCACCAGCACGGCATCCATCACAATGGCAGTCCAGAGCGACTGATACAAAAATCCGAAAATAAGGAAACAGAAAATAGTAAGCCGGAATATGTAGTTGATGGATTTGCGTACTGAGGTCACAACCACGTTCTGCCATTCGTCATATGTATCGACACCCTCCTGGCGCTTTATTTCTTCCATAATTTGCGCGTTGAAGGATATGGAAGCTATAAGAACACCGCCTACCAATGTTGGCAGAAGAAACACGGAATAGTGCATACCAACGAGCGCGAGCGGCCAGATGGTGGCAATGGTGGCAAGAAACGCAAACAGGGTAGCGGTCCACACCACAAGCGCATATTCCGCTTTCCGGAATACGATGAAAAGAAATGGGAGCAGAAGCAACATATACCCGCTTGTAATTTTTATGTCCACATCCACAAAAAACGCCCAGGTAATAAGTGACTCAGTAACGGATAAACTGCCCACCAAAATTTCCGGCCATCCTTCTTCACGGTACGGCACAAAATCCGTATCCAGATAGTCGCCTACTATGTTAAACACCGGGTGTTTAACATAGTAGCGCCGCTGAATCACGCGCCGCAACTCGCGGATGGCGCCCAGGGTATTCATGCCAGCCGGATAGCCCGCCATAATTACGGCATAGTGGAAGTTTTTACTTACAAACGTTCCATATACTGCCGCGTTTTTCCGCACTTCTTCTTTCCATGTCTCCACAGAAAAATGTTCATCCACGCTCAACATCGGTGGAATATACGAGCTCCACATTTCCATCTTCTCGCCCCAACTTTCGTCCCACGACCTAACCTGATACTTCTCAAGCGATGTGACTTTCCACTGCGGCAAGTGCGCGCTGATATAACCGGCATACGCTTGCACAAAAAGAAGATCGTCTTTTGTAAGTGCGTGATTAAAATTGAGTATAATGGGAATGGGAGTTGGGATGGTGTATCCCAGCTCGTTCTTTACGTGTTTAATACCGGGAAGCTCCTCCCATAAAGCATCCTGAAGAGGCCCGATGGCCGTTACATGCGTTTGTATAATTGCATATACCAGAATGGGCAGAAAGGCAAGAACAAGAATAATCCGCCTCCAGAGAATACCGAACAATCGTGTCAGCATGGTTTACCCCCCTTTTTGTGTTGTCAAATAACAGAAAATTTATACCATAAAACATACTTTTTTGCAAGTTTTGTGCAATGTCCGACTTTGCACAGTTTACATATATTTATCCACACAATACTAACTTTGCTTTCAAAATTATTAAGAATGTGGTATAATAGAAAAGTATGGAAACAGCTGTAGTAGCCAATTTTAAGGAAAAATTTCAAACCCCGCCGCCTCTTTGGTTTAAAGATATAAAACAAGAGGCATATAAACGCATCACAGAGGCACCCTTTGCCCAAGCATGTCGACAGGGAGACAAAGAAGTAATGAAGAAGCTGATAGTTAGTTTGTGGCCTTTTGTGGATATATTTCCGCGACTTGTAAGACGTGGATACATTCGCCTCATGAGCCCAGCAATGTACTTTCGATATGGGATTCTTACTATGTTGTCACTTAACTACCGCAGCATTGTCTTTTTGGGGAGCATTGAACAAGATGAAAAAAGCCATCGTGCTCTCTGGCTTGACTCTGGTTTGGCGCTTGAGTTGCAGTATCCAGCAAGCTACAAACCCACTACACCGCAAACACAAGCGTGGATAGATGAAGTGGCAAAAAAAACGAACCCATCCGAGATGTTTCTCGCATTTGTCGCCATTGAATTTATCGCTGAATCAGTGAGTAAAAACTTCATTGTGTCGGAACATTTTAAAAAAGCTTTTGGAAACTCGAAATCGGGACTCGGATGGTTCACTGTACACACGATAGATCATGAGGATGTATCCCATGAGAACCTTGAACTCCACTTAGCATGCGCTTTTCATTCGCAATCGGGCACTGACATGCAGAACATGGCCGAACACACCATCATGGGTGTTATTCACAAGTTCCTTATAGCAGCAAATGCTTGCGGATAGCTCGCACACATCTTGTTCGTTCCGAAACATTTATACAAAGATCGCCAATGACGCCCATCAATATCGTTGCGCTTACGACTACGGCTGTCTACCTCATGCTCGGAGGTATTATTTATATTCACAGCCGGCGTAATATAAGTGAAAACTTTTTCGCGTTGATGTCTCTCAGTCTTACCACATGGGGTATCGCAACATTTTTGATTGTATCTCCCTCACTTTCAGGTACTTTTTTTCAGATTGGGGCGTACGCGCACTACATAGCAGGTAATCTGGTATTTCTGTGCCTCTTTTGGTTTGCCCTGTATTTTCCGGAACGGAACATAAAATCTCTCGCGATACCCATCCTTATAACACTTGTTGACGGCGCTTTTTTTATTGCCATAATCGCAACTGATTTCTTCTTTTCATCATTTGCCATCTTTTCTCCACTTGAAAAACAGATATCGTTTCATACAGGCAATTATATCCTCTATACTCTCTACATACTATTTCTCTTCGTGACTGCGGAAGTAATTCTTCTCAAAAAATATAAAACACGGGTGGATGCCAACAAGACTCCTATTTTATACATGTTTCTTGGTACCACCATCGCAAGTACTCCAGCGCTTTTTTCGAATTTAATTCTGCCAGGTCTTGGATATTTTTCTTTATTTTCCATTGGACCCATATTTGGCATAGTGTTTATAGTTACTATCGCGTATGCGATTTTTAAGCACAACTTACTTAATGTAAAAATAATAGCTACAGAGTTTTTTGTGAGTCTTATTATTCTTATACTTATCATTGAAGTATTGTCGGCAAGTTCCATTTCTGAATTTTTATTAAAAACCGTTACGCTAGCCGCAGTATCCCTTCTTGGTTATCTCATAATCCGAAGCGTGTTAAAAGAAGTAGAGATCCGTCAACAAATTGAACAACTTGCCGGAGAACTTAAAACAGCAAACAAAGAACTTGGGAGGATCAGCCAAGCGAAATCAGATTTTATTTCCATGGCATCCCACCAGTTGAAAACCCCGCTTTCTATTATAAAAGGATATATTTCCATGACGCTGGAAGGAAGTTTTGGCAATCTTTCAAAAAAAATAACCGACCAATTGCAAAAAGTATATATATCAAACGAGCGTTTGATAGCGCTGGTGGACGACTTGTTGAATCTATCCCGCGTGGAAGAAGGACGCATGAAGTACGATTTTTCAGAAGAACATATCGCTGATATTGTGCAGCAAATTGTGGATGAAGTGCAGATGCCAGCCCAAAGAAAAAAACTGCGGCTTATTTGGGAACGTCCCGCGGAAAAATTATACGCGCGCGTGGATCTTAACAAAATGCGTAATGTTATTTTTAATCTGGTTGACAATGCCATCAAATATACCGACGTGGGTGCGGTTACTATCACCGTACTGCAGCACGATCAGTCCTTGCATATCGCTGTTTCTGACACAGGAAGAGGCATATCGTCACAACAGATTAAAAAACTCTTTACAAAATTTACGCGCGTTCTTGAGGGAAGCGGCAGGCTTACCACATCTGGTTTCGGATTAGGCCTGTATGTGGCACGGCTGATTGTAGAGGAACACAAGGGCCGCATTTGGGCAGAGTCAGCGGGCCTTGGAAAAGGCAGTACATTTGTGTTGGAATTGCCGATCGTGGAACATACCAAAAAATGAATTATGGGACTTGAATTATGAATTATGGAAAGGTATTATTTTCCCATGATTCATACTTCATGATTCATCCAATAATCAGCTTATGAATCGCACATACACTACAGACATACCAAAACACGAAAACCAACAAGTAACATTGATGGGCTGGGTTGATGCGCGCCGCGACCACGGCAAGTTGCTTTTTATTGATCTTCGAGACCGTACCGGCTTGGCACAAGTCGTCTTTTTTGCAGGCCAAAAAGAATTGTACCAACAAGCAGACACACTGCGACCCGAATGGGTAATAAAAATTACCGGCACCGTGCAAAAACGCCCGGAAGCAATGAAAAACCCCAATCTTGCGACAGGGGAGTGGGAGCTCGGCGCGTCAAGCCTCACCATTTTTAATAAATCAGAAACACCCCCGTTTGATCTTACGGGAGACGGATACGACATTGGAGAAGAGACGCGCATGAAGTACCGCTACCTTGATTTACGCAGAGGCCGCCTGCAAAAAAATATGCGCTTGCGACACAAGATAGCCATGTTTATACGCGAATATCTTACCGTCCGCGATTTCGTAGAAATTACCACACCTATTCTCTCAAAAACCACACCAGAAGGTGCGCGTGATTTTTTGGTGCCATCCCGTCTGCATAAAGGTAGTGTATATGCGTTGCCGCAAAGCCCCCAACAATATAAACAACTGCTTATGATTGCTGGATTTGAGCGTTATTTTCAATTTCCTCACTGTTTCCGTGATGAAGACTCGCGGGCTGATCGCGCATTTGGAGAATTTACGCAGCTTGATATAGAAATGAGTTTTGTGGAGCAAGAGGATATACTTGGGCTTACCGAGGCGCTGTTTACTGAGCTTGTAGAAACGCTGTTTCCTCATAAACGCATCAAGGAAAAGCCATGGCCGCGCCTAAGCCATAAAGAAGCAACGCAAACATATGGCACTGACAAACCAGACTTACGAGATAATAAAAACAACCCGGATGAACTTGCATTTGCTTGGATTGTTGATTTCCCGCTTTTTACGGAACAATCAGAAAAAGATTTCTTTCATGGGTCGGGAAACGCAAAATTCGCGCCGTCACATCATATGTTTACTGCCCCGCATCCCGATGACACAGCACTTCTTGATACCAACCCCCAAAAGGTGCGCGGGCTCCAGCATGATATGGTCCTTAATGGCTTTGAAGTCGGTGGCGGCAGCATACGAATTCACGATCCAGTCGTGCAGGAAAAAGTATTTAGCCTCATTGGGTTTTCAGAAGAACAAAAAAAACAGTTCCACCACATGCTTACCGCCTTTACCTACGGCGTGCCGCCCCACGGAGGCATTGCGCCTGGGTTTGATCGTTTTTTGTATGTGCTCCTAGGCGAGCCGAACCTTCGCGAGGTTATGGCATTTCCTAAAACAGGAGACGGCCGCGACCTCATGATGGAGGCGCCTAGCTCGGCAACAGAAGAACAATTAAACGAGTTAGGAATACAAATTAAAAAACATGTATGACTCCTATCACCATTCGAACACCCACTTTTGAAGGCCCGCTTGAGCTCCTTCTTGATCTCATCGAAAAACAGAAACTCTCCATAAATCATGTATCACTTGCGGCTATTGCGGATACGTATGTGGCAGAAGTAAAATCGCGCGCAACGTATGCTCCCCGAGAAGTTGCGCAGTTTCTTGTCGTCGCCTCCACCCTCATGCTCATCAAATCGCGCTCACTCCTTCCAAACCTTGCTGTATCGGACGAAGAGGAAGCAAATATACATGATCTTGAAGATCGCCTTGAAAAACTCCGCCGTATCCGCGAGCTTTCGCGCCATATCGCCGAGATCGCATCTTCCAGCAAGCGCATGTACGCGTCGAGCGCGCCCGCTCTGCCCGCTATTTTCTACCCGCCCGAGGGTATAACGTCTAACATTCTTCACAACGCCATGAAAACTATAGTGCAGACACTTCTCTCTTTTGTAGAAAAATCTGCCACATTGCCGGAAAAAACAATTCTTCATGTCGTCTCTCTGGAAGAAAGGATTACCGAGCTCATGCAGCGAGTGGAACAATCGCTCGCAAACTCCTTTCGGTCATTTGTTGGGTCAAAAAGAGAAAAATTAGAAATTATCATCAGCTTCCTCGCGCTTCTAGAACTTGTAAAACAAGGGCATCTTCTGGTAGAACAGCAAGAACGGTTTGGTGATATTGCAATGCGCCGCACTTCTTTCCAAAACTCTGTTCAGTAAGGAAATACAAAAGTTTTTTCGAAAAGTCTGGCCGAGCGAAGCGAGGAGAACCGAGGACTTTTTGAAAAGCTCTTTTGTATTTCCTTGTCCGAGGTAAGATGGGGTTGAAGTGGTTACAGTTATGCTATACTGACTTATATGGATTCTCATGACAATCTAGCGGCAGTCATTGAGGCTCTTTTGTTTGTCGCAGGTGAGCCAATACCCATCGACAAACTTGCGGAGTTAAGCAGCTCAAGCGCTGCCGAAGTACAAAGAGCTGTGCAAAAGCTGCAAGAGGCGGCCTCCATGCGCGGTGGTATTCGTGTGTTGGAGCATGACCATACGATTTCGCTGGTTACCGCGCCACATCTTGCGCCGTATGTGGAAAAACTTATTAAAGAAGAAATTTTGGGCGACCTTTCAAAAGCGTCGCTCGAAACACTGACTGTCATTGCCTACCACCATCCCCTATCACGTCCAGAAATAGACTATATCCGTGGCGTTAATTCATCATTTACGCTTCGTAATTTAATGGCGCGGGGTCTCGTAGAACGCATGGAAGCCCGCCATGGACGAAGCCACACATACCAGCCGACTGTTGAATTCATGAAATATCTTGGACTTTCATCATTCAGCGATTTGCCTGAATATAATGTCATACGGCGAGATATCGCAAAAGGAATTGAAAAAGTATTGGAAAACGAAGCATAATAATGCTATGGCATTCACCCAGAAAAACATCCTTGTAACCTGTGTGCTGTTGTTGGGAAGCATGATGCTTTTTATTCCCGTCTCGCCGCATCTTTTTCCATCACAACAACCGCCGCTCTACGCAACACTTCTTGAGTCTCTTAGACCTCTGGCAGAGATATCATCCGGCCAAGAGTCACTGCCATCCCCGCTCGAAGATCCTGAGCTTGTCGAAGGACTACCCGATCTTGTCGCCTCTGCCGCGCTTGCTTACAATCCGGTCACAAAACATGTCTCATTTCAAAAAAATGCCGATGCTGTGTTCGGCATTGCGAGCATAACAAAAATTATGACAGCCCTTGTTGCGCTCGAACATGTTGGAAAAGATGATATAGTTCGCGTGAGTACGGATGCAATAGGCACGGAGGGAGCAGAAGGCGATCTTATGGTAGAGGAACATTTTACGCTTCAAGATCTCATCGCTCTTATGATGACGGGATCCAGCAACGATGCGGCAGCCGCCCTGGCGGAACATATCGGCAGTTTGTACGGCGCGGCATCCTTTAAAGAAAGTCAGGATTTTTTTACCGGCATGATGAATGAAAAAGCGCAGGTACTCGGCATGCACCATACTCGCTATCAAAATCCGACCGGCCTTGATAGAGACGAAGAGGCAGGTATTTTAAGCAACAGCTCAACCGCCCGCGATCTTGCGATTCTTATCGAATATACGCTGCAATACTATCCCGCAATCTGGGAGGCCAACACACAAGCACTCTCCCTGACTTCACAGGAGGGATTTGTCCACCATGTAGCCACAACACACAACCTTCTTGAATCAATGCCAGGAATTATAAGCGGAAAGACCGGGTTTACCGATACCGCCGGAGGCGCCCTCATTACGATTGCTGACGTTCCGCTTGGTGAAAAACACAGTATTATTATTCTCGGATCCACCTTGCCTGATCGCTTTAGCGATACGGAACGTCTGGTGGAATGGTTGCGCAAATGACTATCGACGAACTTACAATTAGCGTTTTGAAAGTCCTGGGAGCCGCGATGGCGGCTTTCGTTTGTGTCATGCTCATGACTCCGCTTGCCACGCGGCTCATGCATACCTATAAACTCTGGAAAGTGCAAAGCGGCAAAACTGCACTTGCCGGCGGGAATGCGCATATTTTTAACGCAATGCATGACGAGACAAGAACACCGCGCGTTGGTGGCATTCTTGTGTGGGGAAGCGTTCTATGTGTCCTGGCGCTATTCTGGGGACTCGATAAATTTACGGACCATTCGTTACTCGAGAAATTCAATTTCTTAAGCCGGTCCCAGACGTGGCTTCTTGCTTTTACCCTGGCCGCAGCGTCACTTTTGGGACTTGCGGATGATATCCTGCAGATAGGGACATCACGCACACAAGCGTTCAAAGGCGGCATCGATCTTGTAACACGGCTTGTTGCCGTCTCACTCATCGCGCTTGTCGGCGCACTTTGGTTCTACTACAAACTCGACTGGAGAACAGTGTATCTTCCCGGTGTGGGTGTTTTATTTCTTGGTGTCTGGTATATACCATTTTTTATTTTGACCATGCTCGCCACATTTAGCGGTAGCGTAATAGATGGTATTGACGGTCTTGCAGGAGGAGTTCTGGCATCCGCGTTCGCGGCATACGCCGGCATCGCTTTTTTTCAAAACCAGATTGATGTGGCCGCGTTCGCCGCGGCAATTGTCGGGGCCCTCCTCGCATTTTTATGGTTTAACATACCTCCGGCCCAGTTTTGGATGGGGGAGACAGGCATTATCGGGCTTACCACAACACTTACCGTCATAGCTTTTTTTACTGATTCGGTTCTTATTTTGCCAATAATCGCGTTTCCGCTGGTGCTCGCATCGGCATCGGATATCATCCAAATTATTGCACGGAGGTTTTTTGGTACAAAAGTTTTCCGCGTGGCTCCCATTCAGCATCACTTTGAAGCAATCGGCTGGCCATCTTACAAAGTGACCATGCGGTTTTGGGTCATAAGCATTGCCTGTGCTATTATAGGGATGGCATTGGCGTTAGTGGGACGGTAACACATAGCATTGAACACAAAGCATGAATCATGGGATATTTTTGTTCCATGTTCTATGTTCCATGAAATACGATATCATCATAAAAAATGGAACCATAATCGACGGCACCCAACAAGCGCCGTATACCAGCACGATCGCTGTAAAAAATAAGACTATAGCTCAAATCAACTCCCAAATAGCGGCGGACGCAAAAACGGTTATTGACGCAACAGGGCTTTATGTATGCCCGGGATTTATTGATATCACAAACCATTCCGATACGCACTGGACCCTTTTTGACCATCCCTCACAAGAAAGCATGCTCCGGCAGGGAATTACCACCATCATTGGGGGATCGTGCGGCTCGTCCCTCGCACCCCTGTTGCACGGATCAATCAGCGCGGAGTCCATACAAAAATGGGTAGACACATCGCAAATAAACGTGAACTGGCTTCGTATGAGTGAGTTTCTTGACGAAGTAGGTCGCCATAAGCTCGGTGTTCATTTTGGCTCGCTGGTAGGCCACGGCACGCTCCGGAGAGACTGTATGAAAGATGCAGTATCACGCCCTGCGAACGCGATAGAAATCGAACAGATGGCGTTTTTATTGGACGGAGCGCTGAAGGAAGGCGCGTTTGGCCTTTCACTGGGACTTATGTTCAGTCACGGTCGTTCGGCAACGGACGAAGAATTGCTGGAGCTTGGAAAAGTAGTAGCGGCTCACGATGGCATCCTTACCATACATCTGCGCGACGAAGGAAAAGATATTCTGCCGGCCGTAACGGAAACATTGCGCATGGCGCGCGAATCTGGCGCGCGAACGCACATAGTGCATTTCAAGGCAATTGGACGCGAATCCTGGGAACACCTGTCCCGCGCGCTGCCACTTATCCGCAAAGGTAGGGAAGAGGGCATGGATCTTACTGTCAGCACATTTCCCTACAAACGTACCGGCTCACTGCTGTATACACTCCTACCGTCCGCAAGTCGCAACGGCGGTAAGGATATGATCTTGAAACGCATCACAGATCAAAAACAGCGGCGACTCGTGGTGGAAAACCTCCGTAGTATGACATTGCACTTCGAAAAACTTATCATCGCATCAGCAAAAAATACCCCGCAGGTTGCGGGCAAGTCCATTCAGGAACTCGCGCAAAGCCAGGAAATTGCGCCGGAGGAGGCGCTTCTCGAAGTGCTTCGTGTCAACGATCTTGCTGTGACAATATTCAGTGAAACCATCCATGAAAAAAATATCGCGGCAATTTATCTTGAACCGTATTCTTGTTTTGCCACAGACGGTATCGGATTGGAAAAACCGGATCTGTCCCAAAATAACCACAATCTTGTACATCCACGATCTTTCGGCGCAACCGCGAAATTTCTTGAAGAATTTGTGCGCAACCAATCTCTGTTTTCATGGGAACATGCAGTCTCAAAAATGACAAAAATCCCCGCCGACCTTATGCGCCTTTCTGATCGCGGCGTACTAAAAAAAGGCGCGCGGGCAGACATAACACTTATCAACCCAGAATCTATTCATGATGAGGCAACCTATACGGACCCGTTTCAGTATCCGGTCGGCATCCCGTGGGTGCTGGTGGAAGGCAGTATTGCAGTAGAAAACGGCTCACTCACGAGCAAGCGCGCTGGCACCATTCTTCGCGCAATGGCATGAGTATTTCCCGCGCGCAGCGTCCCGATTATATCCTTCTTGTCGCCGCAGGTATTCTTGTGATTGTCGGTATTTTTATGATTGCTTCCGTATCACCCAGCATTAGCAACGATAGATTTGGTGAGCCATATTACTTTCTTAAAAATCAGCTGGTAGGTGTTGTTGTCGGATGCGTTGCCCTTCTTATCTGCTGGCGCATCAAATATACATTCTGGAAAAAAACAGCTCCATTCCTGCTTATTCTAAGCCTATTCTTGATGGCGCTCGTGTTTGTGCCAGGCATCGGCCTTGAGCTCAAAGGTGCCGCGCGCTGGATTCATTTTGATTCTGTTACCGTACAACCCGCGGAAATAACAAAGCTTGTTTTCATTATATATCTTGCCGCGTGGCTTGAGACAAAACGTAAGGAAGTAGGAAATTTTACCACCGGATTTCTTCCATTTCTCGTCATGCTTGGCATCATATCCATATTTTTTATCCTACAGCCGGATATTGGCACGTTGGGAGTTCTTGTGCTTGCCTCAACACTGCTCTTTTTTTTAGGAGGTGGTAGAATTGCGCAACTGGGAGTATTGTTGGTAGTGGGAGTTGCTGTTCTCGTACTGCTTGTGATGACGCAACCCTATCGCCTTGACCGCGTAACCGTTTTCTTGAAGCCGCAAACTGACTTACAAGGAATCGGCTATCAACTGCATCAGAGCTTGCTTGCAATAGGGTCGGGTGGGTTCTGGGGCAAGGGATTTGGCATGTCGCGCCAAAAATTCAGCTATCTTCCGGAACCGGTCGGAGATTCGATCTTTGCGGTATTTGGAGAAGAATTCGGTTTCGTGGGAAGCATCGGTCTTGTCGGACTGTTTTTGGTGTTTATGTGGCGCGGCATGCGCATCGCGCGGCATGCGCCGGATTTATTCGGCACCTATCTCGCTACCGGCATTATACTGTTAATAACCCTTCAAGCATTTACCAATATCGCCGCGGTCAGCGGACTTTTGCCGCTCACCGGCCTCCCATTATCTTTCATTAGTTTCGGCTCATCGGCTCTTGTTATAAATTTTGCCGAGGTTGGAATCCTTATGAATATTTCTAAATATATAACGCAATGAAAATCGTTCTCACCGGAGGCGGGTCCGGCGGGCATTTTACCCCCATCATTGCGATAGCGCAGTCCTTGCGACGTATCGCCGATGAAGAAAAAATCATTACGCTTGATCTGATATATATCGCCGATCAACCGTTCAATGAAGAACAACTTCGCGATGAAGATATCCGTTTCATTCATCTTACATCCGGCAAATGGCGCGGCTATTTCTCACTGAAAAACATAACGGATATTTTTAAGACGTTCTGGGCGCTCCTCCAGGCGTTATTGATTCTTTACAAAGAATTTCCTGACGTAGTGTTCGGCAAAGGAGGATCGATAAGTTTTCCCGTATTGTTTGCCGCCCGTTTCTACGGCATACCGATTATCATCCACGAATCAGACAGCACACCGGGGCGCGTAAATGCATGGGCCGCAAAGTTCGCGGAGCGCATCGCGGTGGCATTTCCGGAAACAGTACAATCATTCCCCGCGGAAAAAACGGCTTATACCGGCAATCCCGTGCGAAGCAGAATTCTCGGTGGAAACGAAGAAGAAGCGCTCGCGTTATTTTCTCTTGAGCCGCATATCCCGACCATTCTTGTATTGGGCGGATCGCAAGGCGCACAGCCATTAAATGATATCTTCTTGCAAATTGCCCTGCGGATTACCGAAACGCATCAAATCATACATCAAACGGGAAAAGATAATTATAACGATGTGCTGAAACAAGCCTCCGTTATTCTTGAAAAGTCGCCTCACCGCGGCCGGTATCGTATTTTCTCATTCCTTAATGAAGATCGACTCCGCAATGCCGCGCGGATTTCACGTCTTGTCATATCGCGCGCGGGAGCAAACACTATTTTTGAGATCGCCGCATGGGGCATTCCAAGCATCCTCGTACCACTGCCACACGCCGCGAGCAACCACCAACGGCATAATGCCTATATTTACGCGCGCGCCGGAGCATGCGAAGTCATTGAGGAATCTAACCTCACGCCGACGCTTCTTTTGAATGAAATAAACAAACTACTGTCTGATGAAACTATTCAACATACCATGAAGGCGGCGGCACAGAAGTTCAGCCGTATTGACGCGGCGGAAAAAATAGCTCGCGAAATCATAAAAATCGGATTGCATGAAGGCAGCTGATACAGCTATACTAGGGACATATGATTTCAAAAAAGCTGGCAGGCGTCCGCACGCGCATAGCTCCCAGCCCGACCGGCTGGCTGCACATCGGTACGGCGCGCGCAGCGCTTTTTAACTATTTGTTTGCCCGGCGTCATGGCGGAAGTTTCGTGGTGCGGATTGAAGATACTGACCTTGAACGCTCAGACAAAAAATTTGAGGCAGATATTTTAGAAGGACTCTCCTGGCTGGGAATTGAATGGGACGAAGGACCAATCGTTGATACTAGAAATTACAAAGGCGACTACGGACCGTACCGGCAAACAGAACGTCTTGACTCTTACGAGCACTATCTCAATAAGCTTTTAGAGCAGGGGAGAGTGTTTTATTGCGCGCATACCGCTCAAGAACTCGAAATAGAACATCGAGCTCAAATGGAAACAAAACAAGCGCTGCGACATATCTGCGCGCACCGCGACGCGAGCAATACGGAAGGAATAATTCGATTCAAAAACACCGCGTCCGGATGCATTACCTTTACCGACTGCATCCGCGGCGCTATTTCATTCAACACAGAACTCCTGGGTGATTTTTCTCTTGCAAAAAATATACGCGCGCCCTTGTATAATTTTGCCGTAGTGATTGATGACAAGGAAATGGCTATTACGCATGTCCTTCGCGGCGAGGATCATATTCCCAATACCCCCAAACAAATACTCATACAGGACGCGCTCGCATTTGAGCGGCCGCTCTACGCCCACCTGCCGCTTATTCTTGGTCCTGACCGATCGAAACTTTCAAAACGCCATGGCGAGACATCACTCAACGCGTACCGCCACGAAGGGTATCTCGGGCAAGCTCTTGTTAATTTTATAGCGCTTCTTGGGTGGAATCCGGATGATGAGCGCGAAATCTTTTCGTTAGATGAGCTTGAGAAAGAATTCTCTCTTGAGAAAGTGCAAAAATCCGGCGCCGTCTTTAATAAAGAGAAGCTCCAATGGCTGAATGGGGAATATATCAGACGCATGGATAGAGAGACACTCGCGGCAAACCTGTATCCGTTTTTACAAGAATCATTTGGAAATATACCTCAAGACATACTGCATAGGGTAGCAAAAATAGAACAACCACGTCTAAAAACCTTTGCGGATGTGCAGGCATTACCTTTTTTATTTAAAGACCCATCTTATGAGAAAGAACTTCTTTTGTGGAAGGGAATTCAAGAACCAGTGGAGGCAGCGACACATTTGAGAGCAATTGAAAAAATATTGTGCGACATAAAGGATTTTGAAAAAACCCTTATGCCATATGCAGAACAACACGGTAAGGGAAACGTCCTCTGGCCGCTCCGCGTGGCGTTGAGTGGACAGGCGGCGTCTCCCGGACCGTTTGAGATTATGTATGTTATCGGAAAAGAAGCAACGTTACGGCGCGTACGCAATGCGATTGCATTACTCAAATAAATATACATTGTTGGTACTACTTATGCTGTTTCCATTCAGCGTGTTTTCAGCAACAGAATCCGAGCTTAGAACACGCATTGAAGAGCGCAACAAAGAAATACAAAAATTGGAAGAAGAAATAGCGCACTACCAGACAACCCTCTCCCGCACTACGGAAAAATCAAATACGCTCCGGCAGGAAGTATCCCGGATCGAGACGCAAATAAAAAAACTTTCCGCTGACATCCGTCTTACCCAAAACCGCATTACCGCGACAGGGCTTCACATTGAAGAACTTGATGGGAAAATTATCGGCACCGAAACCCGCATGAAAACACAGCATGTCACGCTGGCAGAAACCATCCGACGAATTTATGAAAAAGACACGGATTCCCTTATAGAACTCCTGCTTCAAAATAAGCAGCTATCCGATTTCTTTGGCAATCTAGAAGATATCCAGAGTCTTGAACGCTCTATCCAAGGTAACCTTTCCGAACTGCGAACCTTAAAAACGGCGCTGTTGGAAGAACGCGCGTCTCGTGAAGAGCAAAAAGAAAAGCTTTCACAGCTTGGGCGGGAACTTGATGATCGGCGCGATATTGAAGAGGGCGCAAAACAAGAAAAGAAAACACTTCTTGCCTCAACTAAAAATGAGGAAGCGCGCTATCAGCAATTATTGGCAAGCAGGGAAGCGCTGCGTGAAGAAATGCTTGCCGACATTCAACGTATTGAGGATGAACTACGCAAGCTCATTGATCCATCTTCACTTCCAAATTCAGCCCGAGGTGTGTTGGCTTGGCCTCTAAAAGGTGCTACGATACTTACTCAAAGTTTCGGTAATACGCCGGACTCAAAAATACTCTATAATGGAAAACCCCACAACGGTATTGATCTTGCCGCTCCCGTGGGTACGCCATTATTCACGGCCGAATCTGGCATTGTCCGCGAAACCGGCAACACGGATGCGTTTTTAGGATGCCTTTCTTACGGACAGTGGATACTCATTGAACATCCGAATAACCTTGCCACGCTCTATGCGCATCTTTCGCGCATATCTGTGTCTAAAGGCACTACGGTGGCGCGTGGAGATAACATCGGCTATACTGGCGCTACCGGGTATGCCACGGGGCCCCACCTACACTTTACCGTATATGACGCGGCTACCGTCCAATTCCGGGCTTCCACTCTATCTGGCAGCAACTGCAAATATCTGCCGTATGGCGGGTACTTGAATCCACTGGCATACCTATAATTATATAACTGACTAGACACCGAGTGTCTAGTCAGTTAAAATGTAAGCATATGTCCACAAATAAAGGTTTTATACAATTTGTTATTATACTACTATTATCAGTATTAGTTTTGAGTCTGCTTGGAGTAAGCCTACAAGGATTATTTAACGACAAAACGATTCGAGAAAACTTTTTGTTTGTTTGGGACTTTCTGAAATACGCGTGGGGGACATACGTCTGGCCTTATTTACAAACGCTTTGGCAGTTAGTTATGTCGTGAAAGATATATTGGGCGACACTATATAATAAAGAACAGCTCTTCCCCACACTCACACAATAGTCTATTATTAAACTGTGCTTAAGGGAGAAATAATTTGGACAGAAGAAAAAATCCGTGAAGGTTTCAAAAAGTTTTTTCAAAAACACGGAAAATATCCTTCTGCTCTTGAAGTGGATATTTTTGAAGATTTACCTTCATCACGTCAAATTCAACGGAAATATGGTGGATTAGTAAGGATGCGAACCAAGCTTGGTTTACCTGAGGTAGATTATACAAGGGGGTTAATCCGTTCTCAAAAGGCACAAGAGGTAGGCAAACGAGGTCTATTATATGAACAACAAGTATATCAAATGCTTGTTTCCTATTTTGGCGAAATAGCAGTTCATGAACAAAAGCCATTTTTAGATTACTCGGGTAGGTATGACTTCTATGTATATTCAAAAGACAACATCTTTGCTATTGATGTATTTTATCCAATTGATCTTTTTAGCTTTGCAGGTTGCGTAAACTCAAAACAGAGATTATATAAAAACTTTAAAGAAGAGATTATTTTGCTCTGTGTAAATTCAGAAATAAAACAAATGGCAATAGAGAAGGCCTTAAAGACAAAGAAGAACATGCTACCACCGAATATCCAAGTTCTGGATACAGACCAGTTCAAAAAATTTATCAAAAGTAAGATACCACTTAAGGTTGAATAAATAAAAGCAAAACCTCCTTATCGAGTATAGATATCTCCTCCCCCTGTGCCCCATGAAACACCACGAATGTCGTGCAATGAAATCAATCGACAAAAAAACGGCAGGAACTCTCTCCTGCCGCCAAAACTCGTCAACAACAAGGTATGGGATGCCTATCCGGAAAAAAATTAAACGCTTCAAAGCTGTCTGTTTGTGAACGAGCGTCGTTGAGAAGCGTCAGATGCTGGAGCTGTCGCAAAACATCCGGAAAGTTTTTTCTCAATAATTCCTGTAATTCTCCTTTAGATAAATGCAATGGTTTTGCGTGTTTCAATTCGTAAAATAACTGATACACAGTATCTACCGATTCAGAAAATTCCCGTTCTAATTGCGATACGTCATCCATATAAGATCCCCTTTTGTTGTATTATGCCTTCTTTGATAGAATAGCATAACCTATGCGTACATCCTATTCAGCGCTGGAAACATTCCGGCAATGCCCGCAAAAATATAAGTTTCAACAGATAGAAAAAATTAAAACGCCAAAATCAAAGGAGGCGATATTTGGCACGCTCGTACATAGCGGGCTGCGCTATCTTTTCTCGCGCGATCCGTTATACCCTTCTCTCGACGAAGTCATAGCGCATTTTGGCGCGTCTTGGTCATCGGTGGAAATTGCCGAAATTACCGAAGAAGAAAAAACAGCGTATCTTACGCAAGGCGAATCGCTTCTCCGCCGGTTTTACGCCAAAAACCAACCGTGGAATTTTAACGTGCTAGACTTGGAATCTCGCTTTGAAATTATCGTGGAGGACCCGAAAACAGGCACCATGCATACCCTTGCGGGTATTATGGATCGTATAGACAAACCTGATGACGCGCACTACGAAATAATTGACTATAAGACGAGCCGGAAAATGAAGTCACAAGACGCGCTTGATACCGATTTTCAGCTTTCGCTCTATCATCTCGCCCTCATAAAACGCTGGCCCCACATTAACCCAAACGCGCTATCGCTTTCGTTGTATTACGTTAAACACAATGAAAAATTAACCACTACACGTACCATCGTCCAGACAGAAGAGACAAAACAGCACGTGCTAGAAACAATTCGTGATATTGAGATACGTACCTTTTCGAATGATTTTCCTCCCCAACCATCTGCTCTCTGCGACTGGTGCGGGTATAAAGCAATGTGTCCGGCGTGGAAATTTTTATTCCTGAAATCTGAAACACGAAACTTGAAACGTGAGAACATAGAACATATCACCAAAGAGTTTTTTGCTTTGAAAAAAAATAACCAAGAAACAACAAAGCGTCTTGCCGAGTTGCAGACAGATATAAAGGCGTATATGGATCAAGAAGGCATCACGCGTATATTTGGCGAAGGCGGCGTTATTTCAAAAACCGTGCAAGAGCGGTATTCCTATGACTACGAAAAAATACGATCAGCGCTTGAAGCGCACAACCGTCTTGATGTCTGGAACGCTCTATTGACCCCGGATGACAAAAAACTAAAAACCATGCTGCCCACACTCCCCTCCCCCTTGAAAGAGCAGGTACTGGAAGCCCGTTCAATAGCAAAGAAATTTGAAGTGCTGAGCGCAACCATAAAAAAAGCTTCCAACCCCTTCTCTTAGCACGCTCACAACCCATCGCATCCTGACGCAATAGTATAGCCGGCTGATTGGGCTGCTTTTTCCGAATCAAACCATATTCTATTTGCTTCCTTTATACGACTTAGGCCGCCACACCACGGATAATAATATCGTTTGCCGTTGCGGCTTGCGGCAACCAGTCCCGGAAAACCGCTTGCGTTCATGTATTCCTCGTATAAAAACTCATCACCAAAAGACGAAGATGTATCCGTAAACTCAACAGGAGTATGATCTTGCAGTATAAATCCAAGTCGCAACACACCAAATCCCAGCACAACTATAAGAAATATACTCATACCCAAAAAGGCGAAATCAGCATTCCTCCCCCACCATTCCTTGCTATTTTCTTTCAGTTTTGTTATTATTTGAAACATATTAGTAATAAGGTATCCCGCCTCTGGCGGGATGCTCATAAAATATAGTCGTTTTACTCCTTATTTTATGGCACATACAAAATCCGCGGGTTCTACAGCGAATGTCCGCGACTCACAACCAAAATACCGCGGTATCAAAATCCACGACGGCCAGCGCGCAACAACCGGCACTATTATCGTACGCCAAGTTGGCTCGCGGGTTGTAGCCGGGCCAGGCGTACGTCAAGGCAGAGATTTTACGCTGTATGCCGCTTGGGATGGCATTGTAAAATTTTCCACGAAACGAAAGCAACACTTTGACGGTTCTATTATGCGAAAGAAGGTAGTAAGTGTTGTTTTGTTATCCCGCACTTGAGCCTTTCTTAATCGCCGCCCGCACGAATGCTAGAAACAGCGGATGTGGTTCCAAGAGGCGCGATTGAAATTCCGGATGGAATTGAGTGGCGACAAAAAATGGATGATTAGCAAGCTCAATAATTTCTACCAGGTTTCGTTCTGGGTTTACACCCGAAACAACAAGACCTTTTTTTATTAAGCGCTCGCGAAGGGCGTTATTTAGTTCATAGCGGTGGCGGTGGCGTTCTGTGATGCGCGCGGTGCTGTAGGCGTCATATGCTTGTGTTCCCTGCTGAAGGCGGCACGCGTATGATCCCAACCGCATGGAGCCACCCATGTGTTTTGCTGCGATGTTTTCTTTCTGTTCCGGCAATACGTCAATAACTGGATATTTTGTTTTAGGATCAACTTCTGTGGTGTGCGCGCCTTCCATATGGGCCACATTGCGCGCAAATTCAACCACCGCGAGGTGCATGCCGTAACAGAGACCGAGATACGGAATATTGTTTTTCCGGCAGAATTCTATGACGTGGATTTTGCCTTCCACTCCTCGGCTTCCGAAGCCGCCGGGTACTACAATGCCGTCAAAATCGCGTAAGCCCCACAACGTTTTCGGATCCTGCTCATACTCTTCAGCATTTAACCAGTGTAATTCTGGTACACGTTTTTCCGCCCACGCTGCATGTTTCAGCGCTTCAATTACAGAAATATAAGAATCAGAGAGTGTGAAAGCGCCTGTTCCGAAATATTTTCCTACGATTCCTATTTTCAGCGTTTTTTTGGCGGTATGCGTCTGTCGCACACGCTCCTGCCAAGCACTCATGTCTTTCTTTTTGCGTACCGGCATGTGGAATTTCTGCAGTAAGCGGTCTCCCAGCGCTTCTTTTTCAAAATTCAGAGGAACTTCATATATGGAAGAAACATCGGGGGCTGAAATAATATCATCTTCTCGCATGTTGCAAAATACCGAAACTTTCTGTTTCCGTGGCTTATCCAAAGGAACCGATGAACGGGCAAGAATAATATCCGGTTGAATTCCGGCAGTATTCAGTGAGCGTACCGCATGTTGCGTTGGTTTCGTCTTCATCTCTCCTATCATGTTAGGGATAGGGAAATAACTGACCATCACAAATAATACGTCCTCTGGATGTTGAAGCTTCATCATCCGGCCTGCCTCTAAGAATAATAGGTTTTCATACTCTCCTACTGTGCCGCCTATCTCGATCATCACGAAATCGGCCGCGGTTTTTTTGGCTGCAAACTTGATTCGGTGTATGACCTCCTCTGGAATATGCGGCACCACAGAAACACATTTACCCTGGTACTCAAGATTGCGCTCTTTGGTAATAACGGATAAATAGACAGCGCCCGTGGTTAGGTAGTTATACGCGTGCATGTTCTCTCCCAAGAACCGCTCGTAATTACCGATATCCTGGTCGCATTCCATTCCGTCTGTTGTAACAAAAACCTCCCCATGTTCTGTAGGGTTCATGGTTCCGGCATCCACATTAATATACGGATCAATCTTGAGAGCTGTTACGCAGTATCCGCGCGATTGCAAAATTTTGCCGATGGAAGACGTTGCAATACCCTTGCCAATGCCGGACATAACTCCCCCCACCACAAAAATATATCGAATAGATTTAGTCACCACGCTCCACAGCTAATAACAGAGAACCATGTGAATCTTGGTCAAATTGCAGAACAACGGAATAGGTGCCAAGTGCTTTAATATGATCTTCCAGACGGATGTATTTTTCTAAATCAGCGTATCCTTTTTTGCTAAGCAACTCCGCAACGTCATGTTCAGTGACAGACCCAAAAAGATGTCCCTCCGGCGTTGCTTTGCGAAAAACCACCAGATGTTCGTTTTTCAAGGCATCAAGTATCTTGAGAAAATGTTCGCGGTCTTTGGCATCCTGCAGTGCTGCGCGCGCGCGCAGAACTTCAACCTCTTTTATACCAGCAGGCGTGGCAGGTTTTGCAAGCCCCCGCGGCATGAGAAAATTACGAAAAAACCCTGCGGCAACATCTTTTATGTCACCTACTCCTCCAAGATTATCTACCTGTTTTAGTAAAATGATTTGCATACAAATTACCTCGCCTGCATCTTCTACCACCCCAGCCCCTCCTCTGTGGTTGCCCCCAACTTACCAGTACCACTCTACTCCATGCCGCGCAATAGTTCAATAGCTTTCTCAAGCTGCGGATCTTTTAGGTCCTCAACATCCTCCGAATCAATCTCAACGACAATGTCCGGTTCAAGCCCTTCGTCCGACAGTGAAACCCCCGATGGCGTAAGCCACCGCGCAATGGTTACTTTCAGAGATGTTGTATCCGTTACCTCTACCAGTTCCTGCACAGAACCTTTGCCGTAGGTTTTCTTTCCAATTATCTTGATACCTTTTTGATCCCGGAGCGCGCCGGCAAGAATTTCCGAAGCCGAAGCCGAACCGTTATTTACCAGCACAACCGTCGGAATAGTGGCTAGCGCGTTGTACCCTTTGCTGCGATGCAGGAGCTCGCTCCCGTCGCCAAACTGCTCCCGCGCGACAATTTTGCCAGACTCCAAAAACCAGCTTGCAATATCTACCGCCGCTTCCAAAAGCCCGCCGGGGTTATTGCGTACATCCAACACCAACTTAGTACTGCCCGAGCGCGCCATTTCTTCAAGGGCACGACGAAATTCAAGCTGGGCGTTTTCAGAAAAATTATACAAATGAATTACAAAAATGCCGCCTTCCCGTTTTTCCATCTCAAGTATCGGGATGTGGATAGTATCGCGCGTAATTTTTATGACGCGCGTTTCATCTTCGCCCTTCCGTACTATCATAAGCGCGACAATGGTATCCTTTTGGCCCCGAATATGGCGCACTGCCTCCTCAAGCGTAAGATCGGCTGTTGAGATATCATCAATTTGAAGAATTGTATCCCCTGCCAATAAACCAGCCTCAGCAGCGGGAGACCCGGTAAGCGGCGATATTACAACAAGGACCCCTTTTCGCATGCCAATTTCTGCCCCTATTCCTTCAAACTTCCCTTGAATTTCAGATTCAAAAAGTTCCTGTTCCACTGGCGGAAAAAATACCGTATAGGGGTCGTCCAGTGCGCGCACCATGCCGCTTACGGCCCCGTATACCATCTTCTGGCGGTCAAGCTCGCCCGATGCGACGTACTTGTCTTCAAGGATGCTCCATGCCTTCCAGAACGGAGAAAAATCGACTTCAGTAGGCTTTGCGGTTTCTTTATTATAGAGCGATGTTACAAGGTCAATTGCAGGCCGTTGGTTGTATCCCACATATACGCCAACACCAAAACCGGCCCCCACAACCAGGAGTGCGAGCCCATAGACAGCGAACTTTTTTATAAAAAGCATAGACGTAGTATCGCAAACAAAAAAGCCCCGGTCAAATCCGGAGCAGCTATTGAATGTCTTGCATAATATACGGTATACTAGATATATGCCCACTATCCACGGAAAAAATTTCATCTGGACGCATCTCAATAAGCCGTCGGAAGAAGATATATTAGAAATTGCAAAAAATCGCGATCTTCATTTTTTGGTCGCAGATGAACTGTTGCACCCTACCTTCCGCCCCAAGGTGGAACAGTATGGCAGTCATTTGTATCTCATACTTCACTTCCCTAAATACGACGCGCAGGATTCCAACCGTGGCAACGAAATAGATTTTGTCATCGGTAAAGATTTTCTCATTACCACCCAATATGCTCCTCTGCCGGCACTCGAAGAATTTGTAACATCCTGTGAAACTGACAAACGAAAAGCAATGCAGTATCTCACCAACACAGGTGAGTTACTCTACCATCTTCTTTCACGCCTTTTTGCCTATTCTCTCACGGAACTTGAGAAAATGGACAAAAAAATTTCTGCTATGGAAAATAGTATATTTCGAGAACAAAATCGAAAATATGTAGAAGATATCTCGCTGCTGAGAAGAGAAATACTGGATTTTCGGCGTATAATTCATCCGCAACAGTCGGTCTTGCGATCCTTAGAAGAAGAAGGCAAAGTATTTTTTGGAAAAGACATGTGCTTATACCTCTCCCGTATTATTGGTGATTATCTTCGTATGTGGCACATTCTTGAAAACCACAAAGAAACCGTGGAAGCGCTCCACGAAACAAATGAATCACTCTTGTCCATACGCACTGCTGAAATTACAAAAAACCTTACCATCATGGCGTTCATCGCCTTGCCGCTTACCTTGCTCGCAAACTTATTTGGCATGAATGTGTCCTCTTTCCCTATTGTGGGCAACCCCTATGATTTTTGGATTATAGTCGGAATCATGTTTGTTGGCATTCTGGGAATGTTTGTCTTCTTTAAATGGAAAAAGTGGATATAAAATCAACGAATAACGAATCCAGTACGAATCTACGAATACTAATATGTCTCTCAAACTCTATAACACATTTTCGAGGAAAAAAGAAGTTTTTAAACCCTTGAAAAAGGGTTTTGTTGGATTATATACCTGCGGCCCCACCGTCTATAACTATGTGCATATTGGAAATCTCCGCACATATATTTTTGAAGATGTTCTGCGACGCACTCTCGAAGCGCATGGATATACGGTACAGCATATTATGAACGTTACGGACGTAGATGACAAAACAATAGCGGCTTCAAAACACGCCAAGAAAGATTTGAGTGTGTTTACCAAAGAATATGAAAAAGCGTTTGGTGATGATAGTGCAAAACTCAATATCCTCGCTCCCACACGGCCGTTTGTGCGCGCCACTGAACATATTCCGGCAATGATTATGCTTATACAAAAGCTGCTCCGCAAAAACTACGCATACGAAAAAGGCGGCTCGGTATATTTTGACATATCAAAGTTTGCGCCATACGGAAAACTGGCGCATTTGGATAAAAAAGGATTGAAAGCCGGCGCGCGCATAGATGTTGATGAATACGCAAAAGATGCCGCACAAGACTTTGTTCTTTGGAAGGCGGCAAAAGCAGGAGAACCCTCCTGGCCTGCGCCATTTGGCTCGGGGCGGCCCGGCTGGCATATTGAATGCTCGGCTATGGCCACCGCCTATCTGAAACAGCCGTTTGATATTCACGCGGGCGGGGTAGATCTTATATTCCCCCACCACGAGAACGAAATCGCTCAGTCAGAAGCGGCATATAACAAACCATTCGCGCGCTACTGGCTGCACGGGGAGCATCTCCTCGTAGACGGAGAAAAAATGTCAAAATCGCTCGGTAATACCTATACGCTCCGTGACATCGAAAAAAAAGAGTTTACCCCTCTCTCCCTCCGGTATTTGGTACTCATGGCGCATTACCGCACAAAATTAAATTTCACATGGCAGTCGCTCAAAAGCGCGCAACAAGCCTACCGAGAACTTGTTGAATTTACAAAAGAATTGATAGCAGAAAAAAGCGCGGCTCCGATAAAAACTGCTCATTCGTATGCGTCGTATGAAAAAAAATTCTTTGCGGCGCTAGACGATGATCTCAACACGCCAAAAGCGCTTGCGGTGCTGTGGCAATTTATCCGCGCTTACCACAAGGCAAAAACAACGTACCCAAACGCAGCCTACGCACTCCTGTTAAAATGTGACGCCGTGCTGGGACTTGAATTTGCGGAAGTAACATTATTAAAAATTCCCCTTGCTATCCAACAGCTTGCCGAAAAACGCGAGCAGTTTCGGACGGAAAAAAAATGGCAGGAAGCCGACGCTCTGCGCGCCAAAATTGAGAAAATGGGCTGGCAAATTCTAGATACGGATGCCGGCTCCACATTAAAACCACGGATGTGACTAGCCGAACTTCGCACACGAGCATAAGCGAGTTGTGAGTAGTTCGGCTCGGCACATCAGTAGCAGTTTCTGTAGACTCCCTGTAATAAAAGCGCCTGTGCCAAGCCAAGCTATCTTCCGGTGTAACCGGAATAGAGCTCGGCTAGTCACAAAGTGCTGACATAATAAGCGTGAGGGGGTACTCCACATGTTATAGACATCTTCTAAACAGGTATTTGTGTTGAATGCGCCACGCAGGGCCTTTATACTACTCCTATGGCAGAATCTCTCCAAAAAACAACTTTTTCAATGCAGCCGGTAGCTACCTTCTCGGGCATGCGCATGCCCCCGCAAGACACGGATGCTGAAATGGCCGTATTGGGTTCATTAATGCTTGATAAGGAGGCGTTTAGTAAAATCGCGGATAGTTTGCAGTCTTCCTGTTTTTACCGCGACCAGCACCGCATTATTTACGAAGTCATGCAGGATTTGTTTGAAAAGCGGATACCAGTAGATGTGTTGTCCGTATCAAGCCGCCTGCGTGAAAAGAAACAACTGGAAGATGTCGGCGGCATGAGTTACTTGACGTCTCTGGTGAATATTGTGCCAACAGCAAGCAATGTGGCGCATTATGCCGAAATTGTTCGCCACAAGTACATATTGCGGAGCATTATTAGCACCTCGCAAGAAATAAGCCAGCTTGGATACCAGGAATCTGATGAGGTGGAAAAACTACTGGACGAGGCTGAAAAGAAAATTTTTAGTATATCGCACGGCTCGCTCCGCCAGCGATTTGCGCCCATCTCGGAAGCGCTTGAAGCTGCATGGGAACGCATTGATAATCTCCAAAAAGGCGAGCACCTACGTGGTGTCGCAACCGGTTTTACCAAACTTGATAATCTGCTTTCCGGCCTTCAAAAATCAGATCTCATCATTCTCGCGGCTCGGCCGTCATTCGGCAAAACAAGCCTTGCGTTGGATATTGCGCGCCACGCCGCCATTAAAGAAAATATACCAGTCGGTATCTTCAGCCTTGAAATGTCCATCGAACAGCTTGTTGATCGACTGCTGGCCGCGGAAGCCGATGTAGACTCCTGGAAGCTCCGCACCGGCAGGCTATCTCATGACTCGGATGAATTCCTGCGCATCCGCGACGCACTGGAACGCCTGTCAAAAGCTCCTCTTTTTATTGACGATGAACCATCCAATAATATTCTTCAGATGCGCGCTATGGCCCGGCGGCTTCAGGCAGAACATGGCCTCGGCCTTATTATTGTTGACTACATTCAGCTCATTACATACCACAAGGCAAATTCAGAAAGTCTTGTGCGAGAAGTAACAGAAATTTCGCGGGCGTTGAAAGGTCTTGCGCGCGAGCTTGAAGTGCCTGTTCTCGCCATCTCCCAGCTTTCGCGCGCCGTTGAACAGCGCCACCCCCCTATTCCGCGGCTTTCAGACTTACGGGAAAGCGGTAGTTTGGAGCAAGATGCGGATATGGTTCTTTTCATATATCGCGAAGACCGCTATAAAGATACCGACGACAAAAAGAATATTGTCGAGGTGCAAATCGCAAAGCACCGCAACGGCCCATTGGGTAAAGTGAGTCTTCATTTCAACCCTGAAAGAATTTCCTTTGTCGGTCTTGAAAAAAATATCCCTCCCGATTCCTATGGCGTATCCTAAGCATGTACAGCGTATTGCCGAGCTCTTGGGCCAACTTGCCGGCATCGGCCCGCGTCAAGCGGTTCGCTTGGCATTTTCTCTGCTGGAAAAAGAAGATGCCTACTGCACAGAATTTGCCAACCTTCTTCAGACTATGCGGACGCAAACTGCGTGCTGTAGTATCTGTTTTCGCAGTATGGAAACCCGCGGTATTCCTCACTGTGATATATGCAACGCCTCCGGCCGCGCCTCTGATAAAATCATGATTGTTGAAAAAGAACCGGATGTAGAGACAATGGAACGCTCCGGCGTATTCAATGGCCTTTACCATATTACGGGGGGTGTTATCTCCCCGCTTGAAAAACAACCGGGTGACAAAATCCGCATGCGCGAGTTGTTCGCACGCGTAAAAACACACCCCGCGCGTTCCTCTCTTGAAATAATTATTGCCACATCCAATACGATGGAAGGCAATCAAACAGCAAATTATATTGAGCGGATCCTCCAGCCTCTGCAGATAAAAATAACCCGCCTCGGACGCGGGTTGTCTACCGGGGCAGAAATTGAGTATGCCGATCCGCTTACATTGGAGGCGGCATTGAAAAATAGGCGCTAGAGAATTAGGCTTCAGGCTCTAGAAAACCTGCAAATCCTTATATGGGGTTTTGCCTAAAGCCTAGCGCCTAGAGCCTAATTATCTATCTTCGTTATCTCAACTTCCGTAAAATGCTGCCGATGCCCTTTCTTGCGGCGATGGCGCGTTTTTGAATGATACCGTAAATTGGTTATTTTTTTCGCGCGCGCGTGCCGGAGCACTTTTGCAGACACTACTGCGCCCGGTACCAGCGGCTGGCCGATTTTTGTCTCATTCTCCCCTTCCCCTGCAACCAACAATACTTCCTCAAATGAAAAATCCTTGCCTTCTTCAATAGGTAGCTTTTCCACTTTCAGTTTTTTCCCGGGTTCAACAACGTATTGTTTCCCCCCGGTTTTAATAACTGCAAATTGCATATTATTACTTACAATTTATAAAAATCCCCCTTCACCCCCTTTTCCAAAAGGGGACATACGCTCCTCTCCCGCCCGGTGCAACCGGGATTGGGAGGGATTTAATAATTCAAGACTTCTTCTGTAAAAATACACTACCAAACCCATAGCAATTTGTATATATTGACAATATAATAACTATATGCTAAAAAGTAAAAAAGAGGAGGATCGCATGACTCACACCATTACGGTTGATGCGGGGAAAAATACTCTCGTGGTTATCATAAAAACGACATTTCGGCTGTACCGGAACGACCCGCAAAGTTTCAAGACACTCGCTGAACTTTCCGGAAAGATTTTTCGGGAAACAAAACTTGAGGTAAACCTATTGCTTCGAGGAGACAAAATACTTCACCTTACCGTGTCTCGTCGCCGAAAATTGACAAAGGAAACTCTGTTACAGAAAACCGAAGTGGCAGTTGGAATTATCAAAGAGGTGTATGGTGTCCCGCAGGCGCGTGTGCAGATTCAACAAGGACTTTTTTGAACATATAGCAAACAAGGGAGAAATTTCATGAGTCAGTTGTGGGAGAATCGAATTTCTACCGTGGTTATCTGGTTATTTATCGGGTTGGTATTGATAGCAATCTTTATGTTCATATATGCCTCTCTCACTACCAATCCTGTTTACACTCCTCAACCGCTTTCTCCACTCGTATTATAAATCTTCCTCCCCCGCCGACGGCTTCTCAAGCGCCATTGGCTCAATAGACTGCTCCCCGCCGGCTATATGGAATATATCCTTGTCGATTTTCTTGAGCTCCTTATAGCCGGTATTATAAGTTCCGACCAGGGTACCTAATTGGGTACCCATTTTTATTACATAACTATCGTAGTTTATAAGATGCTTTTTCAACGCTTCCACATTTTTCTGTATATCTTTCGCGGACTCTTCAATTTGAAGCGCTCGCAATCCTTGAAGAACCGTTTGCAAATACGCGAGAAATGATGTGGGCGAAACGATAATAACATGCTTTTCCTTAAACGCGTATTCAATTAAATCTTGCGTGGATACCTGCACGGCACCCACTTTATTTATCAACAAATCATAATAAATCGCTTCCGAGGGAATAAACATAAACGCGAAATCCATGGTGTTCTCCCCTGGCTTTATGTATTTTGAAGTTTCATCAATCCGCGTTTTTAAATCTTGCTTAAACACTTTTTCCAGCCGCTCCCGTTCGGCGGGATCGTTGGTGGCAAGAATGCGTTCATAGTTTTCAAGCGAAAATTTGGAGTCCACCGGAACAATTTTATCTTTGATGAAGACCACCGCGTCCACCAAAGAACCATCCTCAAACCCATATTGCATTTGATAACTGCCGGGCGGAAGAACGTTTTTCAGCACGGTTTCCAAATAGTATTCACCCAGCACGCCACGCTGTTTGGGATTTCGCAAAATATCCTGTAGACCTTTCAATTGATCGGCAAACCCCACAACTTGCCGGTTGGTTTCATCAAGCTTTGTTAAACGTTCGGTTACATCCTGAATAATTTTCGTACTCTGCTGAAATTGTACTTGCATTGACTTATGCGACTCGCCCATGTTGCGGTCAAGCGTGCGCGCGATTTCCTGCACCTGGTTTTGGAGCAACACCAGTGATTGATTATCTTCGGGTTTCTGTCTGCGTAGAGCAAAAAACAGCGCGGTAAACCCCGCCACCAGAAGCACAATGAGAATAATTGCCGATACATCCATGCGTTGAACTTACTACTTACAACTTACTACTGTTTTACTCCGCTTCTCCTCTCCGTATAAACCACCACTTCCCCGCCTCAATCAACAGTAAATCAATTACGCCCAGAGCAAAGATAATCCAATAATCAACCGCCCAAAGAGATGTTACCGACAATAAATTTCCCAGCGGCTCAAACACAAACGCCAGCACAAGAAGCCCGATGCTGATTGCAAACGAGAAGAAAAAGAATGGGTTACCCAACACTCGTATGCGCCAGATCGGCTGCCGAAGACTCCGCAGAGAATAGGCAAAGAAAATAGAGTCAAGCGCGAGCCCCATAAACATAACCGTGCGGATATGTTCAATAGTATACTCCATGCTCTCCAGATATAAAAACGTTCCGAAAAGAATGACATCCGTGGCAATACCGATAATAAAAATAAGAAACCACATCTCGCGTGTAAATAGCGCGCGCTCCCGCATCTGACGCGGTCGCATGACGTCGTGTTCTCGCGGCTCAAACGCAAACGCAAAATTAAGCAGTCCTTCGCCGACAAGATTTGTCCAAAGAATCTGCGTCGCCAAAACCGGCAATGGAAACCCAGCCAGAAGCGACCCTCCCACAAGAACAATCTCTGTAAAACCGGTCGCGAATACAAATGTTATAACCTTTCGAAGATTATCTAAAATAACACGGCCCTGTTCAATAGCGCTCACTAACACGCTGAAACTATCTTTAAGGAGCACAATATCCGAGGCTTCTTTCGCCACCTCCGTGCCCGAACCAAGCGCCACGCCAACATTTGCGCGTTTGAGGGCTGGCGCGTCATTTACGCCATCGCCCGTCATGGCAACAACCGCGCCTTTTTTCTGCCATGCTTCCACAATGCGCAGTTTCTGGTGCGGCAATACGCGCGCGTATACTGAAATGGAATCCACGCGCCTAAGTAATTCTTCGGGCGTCATACCTTCAAGATCTTCTCCTTCCAGCACAACTTGGTTTACCACATCTATACCTACCTCCTCGGCAATGCGCTCTGCTGTCAGCTTATGATCTCCGGTAACCATAATAACCCGCAAACCGGCTTGACGCGCCAGTTGCATTGATTGGGCAACATCCGGGCGCAACGGATCATGAAACGCTATCATACCGACAAAAACCAGTTTGCCGAAAAAATCCTGCCCGTTGCTTACAGGAATACGTTCAACTATTTCTTTCCGATAGGCAGTAGCAAGTACACGGTTTCCTCCTTTAGTCAACTCTTCGTATTTTTTGCGCAGCACATTGCGTTTTTGTTTTGTTAATACCATAGTATGTCCGCCTACATACACGCGTGTAGCAAGATCCAACAATACTTCCGGCGCGCCTGAAATTCGAAGCAATGTGCCTTTTTTTGTTTTATGCAGCGATGCGGCAAATCGTCGTTCAGCTTCAAACGGCAAAAAATCTATACGAGGGTTTTCTGCTAATACTTTGGGCGGCGCTACACCGGCTTGTATTCCTGCAAGCAGCAACGCTTTATCAGTTGGCGTGCCGCGCACCACCCAATTACCCAAATCGGCATCGGGGTTTTCTATAAACGCGTCCGATGTGGAGACACCTATTGTCAAAGCTGCGCTCGCATGAGCTTCTTGAGTAAGGACATCACTCGGACTACCAAAGATCTGTCCGCCGGTAACGACATGCGATACCTGCATATTTGCTTGCGTCAGTGTACCGGTTTTATCGGTGAGAATAATAGTTGTCGAGCCCAGGGTTTCGGCGGCGGTGAGTTTTTTTACAAGCCCACCGTTTCGCAAAATGCGCTCCATGCCAAGCGCGAGAATAACTGTTACCGCTATCGGCAACCCCTCCGGCACGGCGGCAACCGCTATTGCAACAGATGTAACGAACATGTGAGCTACCGACTCGCCGCGAAAAACTCCTAATGCAAATATGACAACTACAACCAAGAGTACACACACGCTTATTACTTTTGCGAGCGATGCCATGCTCTTTTGAAGCGGTGTTTTTACTTTGTGTGTTTTGTTGACAAGAACACTAATCTTGCCAAACTCCGTGTAATTCGCGGTGTTTACCACTAACGCTTTTGCCCAACCATCTTCCACCAATGTGCCCGCCCACACCATATTGGTGCGATCAACGAGGCGCGTTTTTTCGGCAAGCGTTCCCGGTTTTTTTTCAATATCTATCCATTCACCCGTAAGCGCTGACTCATTCGTTCGAAGATTATGAACTTCAAGTATTCGCGCATCTGCCGGCACCCAATCCCCCGCGCGTAAAATTATGCTGTCCCCCGGCACAACTTCATAAGAGAACACTTCGTGCTCAATGCCCTCGCGCAGTACAACAGCCCGTTTCGTGACATGTTCTTGTAATTTTAGAAACGCGCGCGATGCCTTACCCTCCTGCACAACACCAACTATGGTGTTAATAAGCACCGTAAGAAAAATAACGAGGGCATCCGTACGCTCATCAAGAAAAAATGAGATAATTCCCGCTCCCAATAAAATTATGATAAGCGGATTTGCAAGCTGGTGCAGTATGATGGAAAAAAGGTGAAATTCCTCGCCGCCCGTTATGCGGTTTTCTCCCAAACGCTCCCTACGGTGTTGCGCTTCCTCTACCGAAAGGCCCGCATGTCCACTAGTCTCAAACCGCTTGGCGAGCTCGCGTTCAGAAATCGCATGCCATATGTCTTTCTTTTGGAAAGATGTCATAGTGCTATGATACCATTTTATTATCGGCGGCCCCACGGGGAATCGAACCCCGGTTTGATGGATGAGAACCATCTGTCCTAGGCCACTAGACGATGGGGCCATAAAGGTGGGAGGGTGAAAAAACCACGTGTCCGAGACCTCTAGACGATACGGGCTTATATATCTATACTAAAATAAATTCTTCATCTTTTACAAAAAGGAGGGCTGTATGCGCCCATTTGTTGATGTTGCTTATTTTACACCCGAAATCGCTGTTTCGCAAGAACTTCATACATACGCCGGGGGTCTCGGCACTGTAGCTGATACCATGGCAAAAGCAGCTCACACGCTCAACTATCCCCTTGCCATTGTAACCATTCTCTGGCAACAGGGATATTATGATCAAGTCATGGGAACGTATGGCATGGAAGTATACCATGCTGATTATCGTTATAATTTTTTGGAAGACACCGGTGTCCGCGTTTCGGTTGGTGTTCATACCAATCCCGCGGTTGAGATAAAAGTCTGGAAGCTGCCGGAAGAACGCTATGGCACCTGTCCGGTGTACTTCTTGGATACAAATCTGCCGGAAAACGATGAACTCGCCAAACTCATCACACGAAACTTATACGGCGGCGATGAAAAACGTCGGCTTGCCACGGAAATCGTGCTTGGCATCGGCGGAGTTCGCGCTCTTGACGCGCTTGGCATACACCCGCGCCTGTATCATTTAAACGAAGGACACTCCGTACTTGCTAGTGTGGAGCTCTTGCGACAAGAACGGGCATCGGGAAAAAATTTTGATGAGGCACTAGCGTGTGTACGGGAAAAAGTCGTATTTACCACGCACACACCTGAACGCGCAGGCAACGAGGAACATCACATAAAACTCATGGAGGAGATGCATTGCTTTCCCGGAATCTCGCGAAGCGATGCGGAGCGGCTTGGCGGATCAGGCGGTGATGTGTGCAACATGACGGTTTTTGGCCTTCGCACAGCGTATAGAGCAAATGGCGTTTCCAAAAAACACACCGAGCGTGCACAAAAAATGTGGCACTGGGCAGAGGGGTGCCCAATCGTTGAGATCTTAAACGGTGTTGCGCGCGATTGGCAAAACCCGGCATGTGCGAGCGCAGCAAGTGCTTTAGAACTAGACGCTGCAAAATATGAACCAAAGCAAAAACTCTTCACATATATAGAAGCAAAAACGGGCAGGCTTTTCCATCCGGATATTTTGACAGCTGGCTGGGCGCGGCGTTTCGCAGAATACAAACGGCCAACACTCCTCTTTCAGGACATGCATTTTTTAGAGCCGCTCTTCCGAACCGGACGTTTGCAGCTCATTGTGGCCGGTAAACCCCATTATCACGACAAGGCGATGATAGACCGTTGGAATGAAATCCGCGGACGCAGTATATATATGCCTTCGCTCGTCATTCTTGAAAACTATGAACGGGAACAAAGTGCGCTTCTCAAAGAAGGATCTGATCTTTGGATCCAAACGTCCCGCTATCCCCGAGAAGCATGCGGCACATCTGGTATGGCAGCGAACCTCAATGGCACTCTTGTTCTTTCTACAAAAGACGGATGGCTTGGACAAGTGCCACAGGAACATCACTTCTTATACGGCGCGGACCACGCGGGCCCTACAGACGCAGAACAAGACTATCGAGATCTCCAGTCGCTCAAAGAAATGCTTCCGCAAGCACTTGATCTCTACTATCTTGATCCGGATGCGTGGTATAAAAAAGCGTTTGCGGCAAAGCGTTATGCCGAGGAACACCTCACCGGCGAACGAATGCTGCGCGACTATGACGAGAAGTTATACTAATGCAAAGGCTGCGCAGGTTATGTTAAACACCGGGTGTTTAACATATAACAAGAGAATAAAAAGTGCACAGATCCGCCCGCAACTAAGGCGGATTTTTTCTAACATAGAAGATTCGTGATGATAAACCAAAATGATACGATCGTGAACTTTTTATGTCATAGTATTTTTTAAATCATATTATGAATTTCCAAGCCAAAATGGCTCTTGGCGCACTAACAATTCTTTTTTATGTTCCGGCCTCAACATAATCTCCTCCACCGTCCGTTCCATACGCATAGATTGAGATCCTTTCACCAACACCACATCTCCCGGGATAATAATATCATCAAGAAATTTTCCAGCTTCCAACGCATTACCAAACTCATGAACCTGCTCGGATGCCAAACCGTGTTCCCGCGCCGCGCGCGCAATAAATTTAGCTCGCGGGCCTACGGTACAAAGCATGTTTACTATAGGAGCCGCGAGCTCTCCCATAGCCTCATGCGCCTGAATGGTAAACTTGCCGATCTCAAGCATGTCTCCCAACACCGCAATACGTCTCTTTGCGGGTATATCATGTAACGTATCGAGTGCGGCATGCATAGCGGTGGGAGAAGCATTATACGTATCATCCAAAATCAGCGAGCCCTTAATGCCTTCCAAAAGACGCAATCGTCCCGGCAATGGGCGATACAAGGCCGAGAGAGTTGCCGCCGCGTCCAATATATTGATGCCAAACCAAACACCAACGCCAAGCGCGGCGGCAGCCACATATAGTTGCTGTTTTCCCAGCATCCCCTCCAACCGCAACGGTACTGTAGAACCATTGTAATCAACCTTGCAACGGATACCGAGCGGCACCTCTCTATCCATCTCGTTACGTACGTTCACTTCGTTCAGTATCTTTGAGCCGGCCACTATCGCATAGTTTGAAACCTGTACGTCCGATCCCTTTCCAAATCCAAATGTCAATACTTTTCCCCGCGCCTCATTGCGCATATCATATACTACATCATCATCGGCGTTTAATAAAACACACCCGTTCTGCGCGGTGCTGCGCGCAAGTTTTCCTTTTTCAAACGCAAGCTCTTTGGGTCCGGAAAAAAATTCCACGTGTACGGGAATCTCGCCGATTGCTGTTATCACGCTTACTTCCGGCTTTATCAACGAAAGAAATACATCCATATTTCCCGGCCGGTCAACACCTGCTTCCAAAACTAATATATTCGGATATTTCTTGCGTTCACTGCGTTCAGTATCTTTGACCTGGAACATCACAAAAAAACCCCGCACAATAACGGAGAGCCAGCCGAAAACGGAATTCCATTGCGTCTCCAAACCCAATACGGTAAGAGGTATGCCAAATTCGCTATTATAGCTTTTTGGGCTTTTTCGAATATCATATTTTGACGCAAGAACGATGGCAACTGCTTCTTTGGTTGATGTTTTTCCAACACTGCCCGTTATGGCGACGATGCGCGGCTTAAACTTCGCCAGCACTGCCCGCGCCTCCCACGTTAATATGTATAAAACAATATGCTTTAAAAATAGCTTCATTCGTTTAAGTTTTAAGTTACTATCTATCCGGCGGTATTTTATAGTAGGTAATGATAAATTCTGCCAGTTTCCGGAACGGCTCCGAAAGCGTCTGTGAAGCATATCGCACACCACGCGGCTCTTCAAGGTAGAGCAGTATGAGAAACCGCGGATCAAACGCGGGCGCATACCCAAAAAATGTATGCAGATACATATCTGAATATCCGCCTGCTGTTTTGTTGGAAATCTGCGCTGTGCCTGTTTTTGCGGCAATGCGATACCGCGGCATGGAAACAATTCCTCCGGCTAGGGTTTTATCAACCACATCCGCAAGCATACGCGAGACAATTTCAGTGGTTTCCGTTCGTAAGACTCTTCGGCGTACGGCCGGTAAAGTTTCCGTACTGACTCCCTTAGTATCTTCAATGCGCTTCACTATATACGGCCTCATGAGTTCCCCGCCGTTCGCGACGGCAGAAAGCGCGGATGCAAGCCCCAAGGGTGTTACCGCAATGCCCTGCCCGAAAGAAGCTGTCGCGTATTCAACATTGTTGCCTATCTCAAGGTTGCTAAGGTTGCCGGCAACTTCCTGCCCAAGATCAACACCAGTGCTCTCACCTAAACCAAAGCGTCTCATATAATCATGAAACGCGCGCTTGCCAAGCTGCTGCATAATAAACACGGCGCCCGTATTCAGCGACTGATCAAGAATATCATACATGCGCTGCAATCCGCGCCCTTTCCCGTCATAATTGCTTAGAGTTGCGTCCCCTATCTGCACCTGGCCCGCATCATAATAGGTTGTTGCCTCTGTGATGGATCGCGCGTCAAGACCGGCAGCCATCGTAAGGGGTTTGACAATAGAACCCATCTCAAAAACTTTTTGCGTAAACGGATTGAGAAAAATGTCATAATCCTTCACTTCCTGATACGCGTTCGGATTAAACCCGGGCATACTGTCCATGGCAAGAATAGCGCCTGTTTTCGGCTCAAGCACTAGTATACCTGCTGATACCGCGTTCCACGTTTCCACTAATTTTGTGCCGAGTTCATGGGCAATGGATTGAATATGAGGATCTATCGTTAAGATAAGATCTGACCCATTTTGGGCAAAGCCGGAACGCGCATCGCTTCCGTTTAAGATATCTTCATACTGTTGTTCCAAACCATAACGCCCGCTCCGCCCGATATCGGAAAACCCAACAAACCCCAACAGGTGGCTTGCCATCGTACCCTGGGGGTAGACACGCTTCTCATCTTTTGAAAGCCAAATTTCAGGCGTAGTGAAATTCGCTATGTTGGCAGCGGTATCCCGAGAGATGTTTTGCATGAATACTGTATACGTGGTGTCGCGCGCCGAGGCACGCTCCAAAAATGTGTCCTTATCCAGCGGGAGCAAAGCTACAAATTTTTCGTAAAGAGCGGTAGGATTTTCTATCTGACGCGGATTCCCCTCCAATGTATAAGTACGATGTGTTGTTGCCGCGGGAACCAAAACACCGTCTTTGTCTTCAAAAAAAATATCCCCGCGGCGCGACTGATCGAGCAATAACGCATTGTGCTGGCGCTCTGCCGTGGCCTGATATTCATCCGCGTAGGAAACCTGAAGAAAAAAAAGGCGCACTATGACAGTCCCCCCTATCGCAATGAGTACACCTGTCACTACCAGAAGTCGCCTCATATACTGTTTTTCTATCGGGTAATACTAATTTTGTTGTCTTATGGAGTCCGATTTCATAGTGTGATGTCTATAGCAACTGAGGAATCCCGCGCCACAAAATAAACGGGACCCGCAGTTGATAAATTAAGTTCTCGCGCTTTTTGTTCAAGCCAAGAGCCCACCACTAAATGTGCGCGCTCAACTTCCAATGAACGCACCTCTTCTTTTAGCTGCAAAATGCGCTGTTCGTCCGATTGTATACCGAACGTACGCATTGCAACCCCATTAATGCTATAAATATAGAGTGCGGCAAACACAAGAAAACACAAACTCAACAATCCTGCAAAAACGGGGATGAGAATTTTAGAAAACTTGTATGAAATTATTGTCATAAACGTTCTGCAACGCGTAATTTTGCGGACCGCGCGCGAAGATTGTTTCTCATTTCTTCCGTCGCCGCGCGTACTGGTTTTTTTATAACACGTTTTACAATATCTTCTTGCTCTAAACTGCGAAATATATCTTTTACAATACGATCCTCACCCGAATGAAACGATAGCACTGCGATACGGCCTCCCGGCTTGAGCAACCAGACAGCGCGCTCCACTCCCTGGGCAACATGTTTCAATTCATCATTAACGCACATGCGTAATGCTTGAAATGTCCGTGTTGCAAAGTGAATTCTGCCCTGGCGATAGCGCCCAGGAACCGCTCTTCGGATAATCTCCACGAGTTGAAACGTGCGTTCAATGGGAACGCGGTCGCGTTCCCGAACAATTTGACGCGCTATGCTTCGCCCAAACCGCTCTTCTCCTGTGGTTCGCAATAACTCGCGCAATTCATGTTCCGGCCACTTGTTGATAATGTCGCGGGCCGGAATATCTTTTCGGCTATCAAACCGCATATCCAACGGTTCATCCCGCAAGAATGAAAATCCGCGTCCTGATTGCTCTATGTGAAAAGAACTAAAGCCAAGATCAAATATAATACCATCTACATCTGTAAAACCGTGATCCTCTGCAATATGTTGGATATTTGCAAACGTGTCGCAGATAAGTTGAAAGTCTGAAACCTGAAATTTTTCTACAAGTTCACAGTCTCTATCGATGCCAAGGAGTTTTCCTTTTTTCCCGATACGTTCCGCAATGGCTTTTGCGTGTCCGCCGCCATTTATGGTGGCATCTATAAACACGTCGCCCGGCCGGGGATTCAGATATTCCAGAACTTCGTTCAGTAAAACAGGTGTATGTGCCAAAAAATAATGAACGTTAGTGAATATATTTTTTGAGCATCCCGAGTGAAGCGAGGGGCTACTCTATTTAAAATGCCCCAATCTCTCCCAACTTTTCCGCTAAAGCATCGGCATCTTTTTCCATCCGTTTCTTATAAGAACTCCACATCGCCTCATCCCAAATTTCAAGCCGGTTGTATACTCCCGTTATGATTACGTGCTGGCGAATGCGCGCGTATGCTTTTAAGTGTTCTGGAATAAGCACTCTTCCCAACGCGTCAAGCGCAACCTCTTCCGCTCCCGCAAGCATCAACCGCACAAAACCGCGCGTATCCGCCTGCCCTGCCGGCAACGCACTTAACTTCTCCGCGATCTTCTGCCATTCTTCGCGCGGGTACAAAAACAACGAATGATCAAGTCCGCGCGTAAGCACTATGCTTCCGCCTAGATCGCGCCGAAACTTCGACGGTACCGACAACCGTTTCTTTGCGTCTATAGAATGACGATACTCACCTAAAAACATAATTTCCCACTTTTTCCCACTTCTAATATTGATACTACCACCATACCCCATAAAACACCAACTATGCAATACAATACAGTACCCGAATAAGTAACAAAAAATGGCTTTATATAAAGCCATTTTCACTCCTGTGAAACTTATCCTCACATAATCCACAGTATCTCCACAGGTTTATCCTCCCACCAAGATTTGGTGGGAGGATTTATCTCTCTCTTTTATCGCGGCCGCATTAAAAAGAAAATTTTGCAAACAAAAAAACGGAAGTCAGATTTTCCATCCAACTTCCGCAGATGATTAGTCTCTCTCAAACCAGGGCGGCCTTTTCATGGTTCCGCGTTTTCCACTGGGCATGTCTTTCTCTAAAACGCGTATTCCAGGGGGAGGCCGGTATGGTTTCGTTTCGGGGAACAACTCCGGATGTTCCCCAAGAATTTTTTGAGCTGTATCCACAATCAACCCCACCACTTCATCAGGTTCCGAGGAAACGATGGGAATAGTAAATGGGGAAAATCATTGTTTTACAATGTTTTTTATCACATGGAGAAATTTTTTCTTTGAGTAATAAATAGAGCAATATTTATAGAACATGCCGAGCCAAGCTATCCACAATTCCGGTTGCACCGGAATGTGTAGAGCTCGACTAGTCACATTCTCACATGAGCGGAAAAATCTGCGTCTCTATGACTTAACCTTTTTCGCTATCCGTTCTAACTGCTTATCAAAGGTAATAAGCGGCACATCAAGTTTATTGGAGAGAAAAATGAGCGCTGTGTCTACAAATGATATCTTCTCCGGAATTGTTATATAAAAGTCCATCTCATCAAGCGCGTTATTGTTAATAATATTGAGATCACGATTATCCTGCGCATACGCAATGAAGTTATCTGCAAGTCGCTTGGAATGTTTGTAGGCCAGTACTGTCAAAACTTCAGCAATGACACAATACGGCAGGTAAATCGTGCCAGAGAGTTTCTGAAGTGTTTGTTCGGCTTTCCGGTGTTGGGTGTCGAAATCAAGAAAAAGAGCAACCCAGACCGAGCTATCAACGAGGTGCGCCATACAAGATGTGATCTATAGCACCGCTTATGTTTTCTTTTTTATGGCTGATAGGGATGAGATACTGCCTCCAGTCGTTTTTGTGTATGGGACGATCCTGCGGCTTTTGCCGGCGAATAATGATCGCGGCTTTATCCTCGTGTACCACAATATCACTTCCTTCTTTCAAGGCAAGACGCTGTATCATCTCTTTGGGGATTCTGACCGCAAGGCTGTTTCCCCATTTTTGAACTTTGGTGGTCATGGAAATAGATTGATATGCAGATACAATAAGTATATACATTGTACGGGGGGTGTCAAATGCTCGCTACGCGCGAGCTTGCCATCGCGTATTTGACCCTTACCTCGGCCGCATCAGAGGAAAAATCTGCGTCTCGCGGACGGGCGTTCCCCACAGAACGCTAAACAACCGCTCGCTCACGCCAAACCCGCACGTGGGCGGCATGCCGTATTCCAGCGCTTCAATAAAATCATAATCGGTCATCTGCGCTTCTTGGTCCCCCGCCTCACGCATCCGTTGCTGCTCTTCAAATCGCTCCCGTTGGTCAATAGGATCATTCAACTCGCTGTATCCCTTGCCCATTTCGGATCCTGCAAGAATAACCTGAAACCGCTCAACAACATGGGGATTATCATGTTTGCGTTTCGCCAATGGTTCCAGATACACCGGCGCATGAACCAAAAAGCCGGGACCCGCAATATCTTTGCGGCAGTACTTCCACAACGCATCTACCGCGCGGGCCACATTGCTCTGCCGCTTGTCATATTCCACCCGCAACTCTAAAAGTTTTTTTTCAATTTCCGGAACATCAGCCTGGAATACGTCAATGCCTGTTTTTTCTTTGATAAGCTCTTGAAAATCATACTGTTCCCATTGCTTGCCCAAATTAAACGAATGCGCGCTGGACGTAAACTGCAGTGTACCGAATGTTTCTACAGCTACCTGTTTGTATAATTCTTCAACAAGCTTCATACCATTCGTGTAGTTCGCAAACGCCCAGTAAAATTCCATCTGGGTATAATCCTGCAGGTGTTCCGCTGACATTCCTTCATTGCGAAAAATCCGCCCGATCTCAAAAACTTTTGGAAAACCGGCAATCATGAGACGCTTCTGCCATAATTCACCGCACGAAATCCGCAGATACACGTCAATATCAAGAGCGTTGTGGTGAGTTATAAACGGGCGGGCATCAGCTCCCCCCGTGGTGGTTTCCAAAACCGGCGTCTCCACTTCTAAAAATCCGCGTGTCCGCAGAAAACCGCGCATGCTCTCCCAAAACCGAGCGCGGTGTTCTATCATGCTTCGCACGCGCGGGTTAAATAAAATATCAAGATAGCGCTTTCGATAGCGCTCGTCGGCATCGGTAAGCCCGTGCCATTTTTCCGGAAGCGGCAGAAGTGTTTTTGCGAGCATTCGCCATGTTGCCGCCTCCAGCGTCTTTTCATCTTTTTTGGTTACAAACAAGCGCCCCGATGCCTCAATAATATCTCCCACATCTGCTGTTTCTGAAAAAAGATCAAACGCATGCTCCCCGACAACATCTTTTTTGAGATACGCTTGTATTGCGCCCGTGCCATCCTCCACATCAATAAATAAAGATGCGCCGTGAACGCGCAGAGCCCGGATGCGCCCGGCGAGCGCGACGGGTACATTCGACTCTGCCAGCGAAGCAAATGAAGAAAGCGCATCCGCAATAGTATGCGTGCGTTTTGTATCGGCCGGATAGGGATCCATACCGTGTTCTCGCAATACTGCAAGCTTACGGAGCCGAGTTGTACGGATTTCTTCTAGAGACATTTTGATTAGGCCTTAGGCACTAGGCCTTAGGCACTAGGCCTTAGGCACTAGGTACGAAAACCCTCCTAAAGCCTAACGCCTAACACCCTAGAGCCTAGTTAATTTCCAGTATAACATATTCCATCTCGCCGCGCGGTGTATTAACAACTACTTTTTCCCCTTTCCTCCGGCCAAAAAAAGCGCGGCCGAGAGGCGACTCGTGTGATATGAATCCTTGCAACGGAGCGGCTTCTTCAGACGACCCCACAATAGTATACGATTCTACGATATGGGCAGTAGCGCCTCTTCCTACCGATATGATAGATCCGATACCCACCGCTGTTACCGAGTCATTTTTTTCCATAATAAAGGCCCGGTTTAATAGCCGCTCAAGCTCGCCGATTCTCATTTCGTTGAGCATCTGCTCTTCTTTGGCGGCATCAAACTCCGCGTTCTCGGAAAGATCTCCTAAACTCTTCGCGTACTCCAAACGTTCCGCGATACGTATGCGTTCGCGCGTTTTTAAAATTTCGAGCTCCGCGTTAAGTTTCGCGAAACCTCCCTTGCTAATATACTCAATATCTCCGAGAGTATCTTGCAGAGGGGCATGTTCTTCTTCTCCAGAGACTTCTTCTAGTATAGGCGGCATCTCATCACCTGCCGGAGTCGCCTCCTCTGTGTCCTGATATTCCATAATTACTATGCTACTGGGTAACAACTTAACATCCTATATAGTCCTCTATTATTTGTCAATAATAACAGATCTCCCCTTATCCGCATACCATCGTAAAATATCATGCGCAACGGCGGTTGCGCCGACAAGATTCTTCGCCGACCCATTCTCAAGATTGACAACCAGTACAAGCTCTGGATTTTCATTCCAAGGCAAAAACCCCATAAACCATGAATGCACGCGGCCTGTTTTGCCTATTTCGGCTGTCCCGGTTTTTCCCGCAACAGGAATCGATATATCCGCAACGCCCATAGCGGTACCTTCGCGCACCGCTTGACGCATGCCTTCGCGCGCAATCGCGAGCGATGTATCGCTTAGCGGTACGCGCGTAACCGCATCACTTCCATCGGCTGATATCGTTCCGGCCAAACGCGGCTGCAATACTTTGCCGCCGTTTGCAAGCGCAAGCACTGCCCGCGCCATCTGCAATGGTGTTGCAAGCATACCCCCTTGTCCAATACTCATATTATATGTATCCCCCACGCGCCACAGCGGATCTTCCGGGTAGCGTTCAGCTTTCCACTGCTTGGTAGGTATATTGCCATCCTTTTCGCCCACAAAATCTATGCCGGTACGCGATCCGATTCCAAAACTTGTAAGAGCCGACCGTATACGTTCCGGACCAAGCCCTTCTTGATTCTTGTATCCACCGCCAATGATATAAAAATACACATCAGAGGAAACTGCTATTGCGCGAACCATATCCACCGCGCCGTGATTTTTCCAGTCGTTAAAAATACTTGGTTTATCAGGATTGTAAGGATTCGGCACCACTAACCGTCCTTCTGTATATATGATGGTATTGGCTTCGATAATTCCCTCTTCCATGGCTGCTGCCGCAAGAAACGGCTTTATAATTGAACCGGGAGAATACACTCCCGCCAAGGGCCGAAAAAATAACGGATGACGGGTATCAGCAAGAGTTTGAGAAACAATATCCGCGGGAGTTCCTCGGCTAAGCGCGTTCGCGTCAAACCCCGGGTAACTTACCAGGCTCAATACCTCGCCGGTTCTCGCATCAAGAGCTACCACAGACCCTCCGGTAAAACCACGTTCTTCCACTATTTTTTGCAGCGCCTCATAGGCAACTTTCTGCAACGCTGCCCAAATGCTGAGTGTTATGTTCTCCCCCTGTTCTTCCGGTTCATAAATTCCTTCAGAAATTACAATGCCCTGGGAATCCGTCTCGACTATTTTTACGCCGAGCACACCGCGCAGCGCTTTATCGTATGTGCGTTCGATGCCTGATCGCCCAAGCTCGCCCCATAAAAGAGCGCCTGTATCATTTTCTACGTCTTCCTTCGTAACACGGCTCACATACCCCACAACATGCGACAGCGCCGGGTGCTCCACATATGCCCGCAGCGGCGTCGGTTCAACACGTATGGCAGATATATCTTTGAACTGCGTAATAATGCGATTGGCAACATCCCATTCACGGACAAGATCCACCACGATTTCTCTACCCTTCCCTTGTTGATCAATTAGAAATTGTAGTTCTGAAGGCTCCCGATGTAAAATATCGGCCAATTCAGCTATAAACGGTCGCAGATACGCTGGGTCTGTCTCACGGGAATCCACAACGACACGGAATCCAGGAATATTAAATGCGAGGAGTTCACCAAATCGGTCATATATTACGGCGCGTTCGGGAACTATGGTACTGCGCAGCAAGCTGTTTTCTTCAGCACGCGCGCCATATATACCGCCTTTCACAAGCGTAAGATATGCCGCGCGCCCCGAGAGAAATAAACCCGTAAGCAGAAAGAAACCGCCGAGCAACAAAAAAACAATAATTCCCAACGGCTGTTCCAACACGCCTTCAAAGCGGCCCCTGTCGAATCCGGGAAGGTTCTGTGTATCCATAAACGTCTCCTCCGGATTTACAGTTCGTCTTACACGGTTCGTTTTTTTTAACAACGCGTTTTTCATATATGCTTTTTAAAAATTTGCAGACACAACGCGTGCGCAAAAATCATCAAAACTAAAACGATACCAGAAACCATACTATCGCGTATAAACAGATACATGAGCTCGTCACGGTATCCCATCGCAAAGAAAAAACCACCTTCAACTACCAAAAAAACGCCAAGAAATACTCCTCCCACAATGCCATGCGCGATCAATTTCTTTTCATCAACGAAACGCATTCCAACACGTGCGCCCACCATGCTAATACCAAAACTTGCCATATATACGCCAAACATCAATGGTGAAAGGGCGTCTAACATGCCTCCCAGAACAATACCGAGAACGGCCGCGTGCGCCACCGGCAGAAACGTTGAGACATACAACGCGACAGCTGGCAAAAAAAAGATGCCTGATGAATAAGCAGAGACTACAAATTGCAGAAAGAACGCACCTCCCAACACTCCAAACGCGCCAATTGTTCTAAAAAATAAATTCATGTACCATCAATTGTTTCGTACAACATATACCAGACGCACGTCACCAAGCAATAATGGGTGACTTGTACGCAACATTTGAAACGGTCCGGCATCCAATTTTTCCACTTTCTCGATATAACCGATCAAAAACTCCGGCGGCCCCACGCTGAGCACGGGTTCTCCTTCGCGAACCGGTATGCTTGCCGGTACCTGTATTTTTAAAACACCGAGTCCCTCCCCTTCAGCCACAGATGATACCCCTGATTCCGGCATAAACACGCGAATTTTTTCTTTGGGATGAGAAAGCAATCGAACCAACGCACTGTCCACCCCAACCTGCACAACCGTACCTAGGTGGATTGCTTCACCCGCAACAACTGACATTCCCATCGCTACCGCGGCTTTGGATCCGCCGTCAATCAGCAGATAATCATCCAGTGCGGATGGCGAATATGCAATGATGCGCGCGAAAATAAATTGAATATCTTTTGATTCCCGACCAAGTACGCGTTGAAGCTCGTCGTTTTCCCGCCGCACCTCTTCCAAAAGCGCTACACGCGCTTCTAGAACACTTTTCTCGATCCGCAACTCACGAATCTCTTGGGCTTGATACGGCGCGTTGGTAAGCGTGCCAAAAACCCAACCAACCTGACGACGTATCGCATCAGCGCTGCGGACTACGGGCTCGACAACATACAGAAACGCGGTATCAACCGGCCGCACCACAAACCTTCCGCCCCATACAGCCGCGCCAAACAACACAGCGCCGCCAATCCACTTATGCCACAACTTCAGTTTCATGTTCCAACAATACGTTACGCAACATATCGAGATCCTCCAGAATAACGCCGGTACCGCGCACAACCGCAACCAGTGGATCATCCGCGATGCGTACAGGCATACGGGTCTCGCGCTCAATTATATTCGCGAGGCCGCGCAACAGCGCACCGCCGCCAACCAAAACGATACCGCGATGCATGATATCAGCCACAAGCTCGGGAGGTGTATCTTCAATGGTCGCCTTGATAGACGTGACAATATGTTTTACCGAACGCATAATTGCTTCGCGTATATCAGCACTTGTTACAATAATCTCGCGCGGTAGACCGGTTATAAGATCGCGCCCGCGCATAGGAGATTCCAAATCTTCATCTCCCTCCCATACCGATCCTATGGCAATTTTAATGTCTTCGGCAGTACGTTCCCCAATAAGCATTTTTAACTCATCGCGCGCAAAGTGAATGATATCATGGTTGAGCTTGTCTCCCGCTGTTTTAATGTTACGCGATGCCACAATACCACCCAACGATATGACGGCAATATCAGTTGTTCCGCCGCCGATATCAACTATCATATTTCCAATCGGCTCCTGTACCGGCATGCGTATGCCAATCGCCCCCGCCATAGGCTCTTCAACTAAATACACTTCCCGCGCTCCGGCGCTCACTGCCGCGTCCCGTACGGCCCGGCGCTCTACTTCAGTCGTTGCGGAGGGAATGCCGATCACAACACGAGGACGCGCAAGAAAACTATACCGTGTGTCATGCACCTTGCGGATAAAATATTTCATCATCTCCTCGGTAACCTCAAAGTCAGAAATCACACCCTCTACCAGCGGGCGTATCGCCACAATATGCGCTGGCGTGCGGCCCACCATGCGCCGCGCTTCGTTGCCAACTGCGACAACTTGGTTTGTTTTCTGGTTGATGGCAACAACAGATGGTTCGTTTATCACAACGCCAGCGCCACGCACATACACCAGAGTATTTGCGGTTCCCAGGTCAATGCCAATGTCTTTGGAAAACAATCTGAAAAGTCTGTCGAACATATCGTGTGAAATTTTCAATTACCAATTTTCAATTTTCAATCAATATCTCAATGACTCAATTTTCATTGAAAATTATAGAATTGAAAATTTATTGAAAATTGAGACTTGAAAATTGGAAATTATCTAATGGTAATAACTGCATTTTCCCCCCACTGCGCTCTTTAACTTCGACTTGATTCTGTTCCACCGTGCGTTTACTAACAACTATCCGCCATGGTATGCCTATCAAATCTGCATCGGCAAATTTTTCTCCGGCGCTCTTATCCTCGCGATCATCATATAACACCTCGATACCCGCTCTTTCTAACTCTTGAATGATATGTGCGGTCTCTTCTTCCTTACCGTCGAGCACTACCACATGCGCGTCGTAGGGTGCAATAGAAGCAGGCCATATAATACCCCTATTGTCAGCAAACACCTCTACAACAGCGCCCATGAGCCGCCCAAGGCCAATGCCATAACTGCCCATTATAACGGGTTTTTCGTTTCCTTCCTCGTCCCGGAACCGTAACCCCATCGCTTCGGCATACTTTGTGCCAAGCGGAAAAATATTACCAACTTCTATTGATTTTTTTTCCGTCATGGTATCCTTATCCAAACCAAGTTGCGCAATGGTCTCATCAGTATATATCTCTTTGTTTATCGCAATCTTTTTTTCTGTATCAATATAAATAGTATCTTCCCCCGACGCGCTCAATGTCTGAAATTCATCTGTAAAACCGGTAGTGAACGAGCCTCCTGCCGCGAAGGTGCGGTATGTTAGGGCGCCCAAACCCATGCGTTCAAAAATTTTCATATACGCCTCGGCGCATTGTTCATAAAATTGCTTGAATTCCTCTTCAGAACGGCTAAATGAATAAAGGTCTTTCATCATAAACTCGCGCGTTCGCATAATACCGCTCTTGGCACGAAGCTCATTACGAAACTTTGTCTGAAACTGATAGATATAAAGAGGCAAATCCTTATAGGAACTCACAAAATGCGTAAGAAGAGCGGTCAGCGGTTCTTCATGTGTATTTGCAATACCAACTTCCCCGCCACTTGTTAGTTTACTTTTAAACCAATTGTCAACCACCGCGTCATCCCACCGGCCGCTTTTCTGCCATAGTGCCGGATCCTGAAGTGTGGTAAGAAGCACCTCTTCGGCGCCAAGGGCATTCATTTCTTCCCGAATAATCTCTTCTATGTTTTTAAACACGCGAAAGCCAAGGGGTAAATAGGTATATACCCCGGCCATTTCTTTATGAATAAAGCCCGCTTGAATCAGCAGTTGTGCATTACGGCTTTGCTCGTCTTTGGGCGCCTCCCGCCGAGTTTTTGTGAATAACTGCGACATACGTTGCATACGACCCTAGTATAGAGAAGAATGAGAATTTAAGCAAAAAAGCGGCCCCGTGCTGGATAACCGCTTAACCTCTCACCAATGATGATGCATCCACTTAAGTGCGGCCATAACCGCAACCATCCTGCCTTCTAGCAAATATGCGCGGAGATTCCTTGGCACCCAAGGCGGAATGGATCTTCCGGATATTTCAGGTAATGAATACCATGGCGGCTCATTTCGGCAGCCGCGAAATTTAGTTGTCTCTTCAAATGTGTCGTCAGGTTGATACTGGGCCATTTCAAAACACTTATCGACAAGCATGTAGATCCAGTACAATTTGTCATGTACAATATACAGTTCTGGTTCTTTCTGAAGTTCGGGGTAATTCTTTCGTCGAAATACTTTTCGTATAACGCCGTGTTCTTCAGAAATAATCATACCAAGCTCGGCTATTGAAAAAACCTGCAAAAGAAGATATCCAACCCTATAACCTCCCTTCAACGACAAGAACTTTTTTATTTCAAACATAGTGCCTCCGATCTTTCTCTGAATGCTATAAAAACGTCTCTGCCATGTCAATAGCAGGAACCGCGGGCCTTTGTAGTTGTATGCCGGCATGTCTACTTCTTCAAGAAAAATCCCACCAAAATATATGCGCAAGAAACAAAACATTATTCCTAAGTATTCAGACGACCGTCTAAACTTTTAGGAATTTTATTTTCTCCCAATTTACTATTTCAATACCATTTCAATATCATCATTATTTTACTTATCGTGCAAAGAAAATAATTTTCGCAAATATTCATCCCCCTCCATTCTTTCCGTAACAAAATAGAGCACATCATGTCCCAGCTTGAGATTTATTTTAAGTAATGCAAGCGCTTCCTCACATTCATATGGATATATCCAAACACTGTTCTGTAACTTCCGAAATCCCATGTTTGTAAGTTCTATTCGGAGATGATCTCTAACTTTCCGCCGCTTTTCCAACACATCAAATACCACGACACGCCACTTACCATCCCACACCATCGAACTATTTTCTGTTTTGAATCGAAGTTGGTGAAATCGTTTTTCTCCTTTTTCTGTCAATTTTACACTCGGTATGTTTCCATTGGTTTGATCTAATATAATCACTCCTTCATTTTTCAACCGCCGCAATGTTTCACTGACACGATATCGAGGGTTATTTTTCTTCCAACGACCCGGTTCAATAAACCGGAGTATTTGTACCGCATTCGGGGCAAGGATAGCAATACTCACAATACTTGCGATACCTATAATTCCCAGAATTACATCGCTTATCGGCACTTTACCTTCGTATTCCTGCAAATATGGGATGAGGTCATTGCTCCATCCACTCTTTATAGGATTCCTGTCTGTGTTTTTCCTTTCCCTATTCTTCAATAACATAAATTGTTTTTACTAAATATTGATATATTGATTCCTAAATTATCAGACGGTCGTTCTACATTTTAGGAATCCTTCTCCGTTTTATCTTCATTATCCACTATAAACCGAAATCGAGGGCCTTTGTAGTTGTATTCTGGCATGTCCACTTCCTCCAAAAACATGTCTTTTGGGCGTATCTCAATACGAAACTCACCATATAAAGGCACATACAACACCATTGACTCACGCGTCTCGTGATGGCATCCTTCGCCGATTACCAGATAATCTTTGCCTTTGTAATGCCGATAAATTCCTTTTTTGATTTCTGACATATACTTATACACAACTGATTGGACACTCGGTGTCTGATCAGTTTAGGTAACCGCGAGGGATTAATTATTTTCAGCAACACTTCGAGGCTTTTGTTCAACTTTTCCAAATCTCCCTTCTTCCATATATTGAATGAATCTATTCACTATTGCCTGTTGTGAATCAGCTTTCCCTTCCAGTAGTGACGAACCTTTTCCTCCTTGAAGAAACGATTGTAAGCTTTTTTTATTCGTATATCTTGCTTGCGCAAGCCCCTTCTCCTGCTTTATTACTATACGAAAAAGAATTTCTTCTTCCTTGCCTTGCAAGAATTTGGGAACACCCTCGTTATGAATGAGTTTGCGCGCCGCTTCTAATTGGGGTTGCAATTTCAGCACAGTAATGTCTTTTTCTTCAATTTTTTTAGTGCGATAACGGAGAATTGCCAGTTCAGGATCACTCCGATCATTATAGATCCGAAGCGCCATAAGGTTTCCAATCCTGGGTCTCAAGATGTTTTGCTTTCCTACTGCGTGCTCAGGATCCACAAAAAACAATTGGATACCATCGGTATCCCGTTCAGCTACAAAGAGGTGGGGATGGCGTGTCCCTTTCTCTTTCTCACCTACAAGGATGATAGTTTGATACGATTCGTCAGTTTCAAATTCCTGTGTCAAGTCAAGTAAACGCTCCCGTATTTCTTGAGGAATAACTCGTTCCAAGAGTTATTCGCTAGTATATTCAGTATTTTCAATAGCAAGTGGCTGGTTTTTAGACGAGATATTATCCAGGAGATCAGGAATAATATTTTTTTGTATCCTTTCGAAATTATATTTCATTTCGCCCTAATTACCTAAATTTATTTGACAATTAGAAAATTCTTGCAAGGTCAAAATAGGTAACAACCAGCATCAAAAAAATAAGAGCAACAAAACCTGCTGTATGCGCGAATTGGCTTATGTGAAGAGGAACAGGAGCGCCGCGCAATTTTTCGATTATGAGAAAAAATATGCGCCCGCCGTCAAGCGCCGGTATTGGCAGGAGATTTAATACGGCAAGATTAATTGAAAGCACCGCCACAAGCTGAAGAAGATACACAAATCCGAGCCGAGTCGCCTCGCCCGCGATCTGGGCAATGCCAACCGGTCCTGCAACAGAACCGGTAATATCGGCACTGAAGATATTCGTAAAAAATGATGCGAGACCCACCGAAACAGCTTTTGTGGTGTAGATAGTTGTTTTTAGTCCCTCCCACGGGGCACGATACCAAGGGGTGCGCACAATACCAATTTTCGCCATCGCAATGCCTAAAAGTCCCTCTCCTGCAGGCGCCTCTTCCCTCAAAGCAACGGCAAGATGCTGCTCGCCATCTGATCTTGCTATTACAATGGTAAGTTCCTCACCGGCGTGCCTTTTTACAAATTCTTGCACATTCACAACGTCCACAATGCGCATCGTTTCGGACAACGATTCTAATTCCACTATTGCATCCCCCGGCACCATACCGACTTGGTGAGCTGGAGAATCGGGAACAACTTCCACAACACGCACTACCGCATCGCGCGCACCTTCGCCACTCCCGACCACGCTGGGAATACCAATCCCATGCCCCAAGGTAAAAAGCACATACGCCAACACCATATTCATCGCGACACCCGCAACCAACACCAAAAACCTGTCCCATGCGCTGCGCATTGCGAAATTTCTCGCTGAATCATCCTCCTTCGCTAAAGCTTCGGAGGACGAGTCTTCTCCCCATACGCGCACAAACCCACCAAGCGGAAGCAGGTTTATAGAATAAAATGTCTCGCCGTACTGCTTGCCAAAAAGCCGCGGCGGAAACCCGAAACCGAATTCATCCACCCGCATGCCTTTCCATTTGGCAACTATAAAATGGCCAAATTCATGGCTTAAAACCAACACGGCTATGACTGCTAAAAAAATAAGGAGAGTAAACATATAAGTTAATCAGCAAATAACGAATCAGTCGCGAATGAACGAATTCGTATATTCGTAATCAATTCGCTATTCGTTGATTTTAAACTTCCATTATTTCCTTCTCTTTCTTCTCCCGCACATTCTCTAATTCTGTGTTAAACCCATCCATCTTTTTCTGCAATTCATCTTTCGCGCGAAATTTCTCATCTTCGGAAATTGTTTTCTCTTTCTCGGCGGCCTGAACATCCTTCCATGCCTCATCGCGGACTCTGCGCGAACGCACCCGCGCCTCTTCTGCTTTTGCGCTAAGAATCTTCAGAAGATCCTTACGGCGTTCTTCGGTAAGCTGGGGAAGCGTCAGTCGGATATGATCACCATCTGCAATAGGCACTATATAAAGCGGTGAATTCTCAATTGCTTTGGCAATTGCTTCCAACGCCGCCTTATCCCACGGTTGTATCACCAGAGACCGGGCATCAGGCGTAGAAATTGACGCAATATGCTTCAAGGGCGTTTTCGCGCCATAATACTCCACTTCCAAATCTTCCAGAAGCGCTGGCGAGGCACGCCCCGTCCGTAAAGAAGCAATCTCACTACGAAACCATTCGCGGATTGAGGCAAACTCGTTTTCCATTTTTTTTAAAACCTGTTGCATGTGCCAAAAAATAATGAGCGTTAGCGAATATATTTTTTGAGCATCCCGTCGTTAGGCGGGATGCCTATTATTTTGTAAAACCGATCACAACAGTTTCAGGATCAGCTGGGTCAATAGCGATAGCGGTAATAACGCCCTTGCCCATAAACTGCGTCCCCTTCCATGTCTGACCGCCGTCTTCGCTTTTATACAGCTGGGAAGAAGCGGAAATATACAGCGTGTTGTGCTGTGTGGGATGAATCGCAAACCCCAGCGCCGGCAAGGAACCAGGCGGCACAATAAGCGGAATAGCGCGCCACACCGCGCCGTCATCCCAAGATGCCAATAACCCATGATCAGATGTAAGATATACTATGCCGGAGGAAGAATCAATAAAAAGATGCTGATTGTTGCGCGCGCCTTTGAATTTTGAAAGGCTGCGCGTAAATTCTTTCCACGTTTTGCCGTAATCTGACGTGCGGAACAATTGTCCGCGCTGCAAGGTTACGAAAAACTGTCCCGGCACATGCGGATGCGCAAGGATATCCGTAATAGCGCTGCGGAACCGATACGTGGCTTCCCACGTTTCTCCCGCATCACTGCTTTGGTAAAACCCTGAACCTGCGCCGATTATAATCCTGTCGGCAGCAAACGGGTCTATTGCAATCTTTCGCACGGGGGTATCCTCCAGTGGCGCGAAAAAAAGTTCTTTAAATGATGAACCAGTAAGCATCACCAAATATCCCTGCTCATTATAACGCAAAGCCGCGTATATACGCGCCGGAGAAACATCGGAAAGCGCCATATCAAATACGGTAGCTTCAGGAGGCACTGTTCCATTCTCGTCTTTATACTGCGATACATCGGCGTAGGTATCGGTGAGGGCTCGCCATACGCCCGTTTCTTGCGTACCGATCAACAATTGTTTTCCCAGAGTGTCAAACAATACATGAAATGGAGAAAACCGGGCGCCTGGTATGCCGCGCCACGTTGTACCGCCGTCTTCTGAAACATACAGACTGGAATCGGTATCATGAGTAACAGCGGCATGTTCTGGAGTCTTGGACACGCTACCGTCTTCGTCGGGAGCAAAAAACCGAAATGCCGCGAGAAACAACATGCCAAGCGCGATAACGCCGAGAATGACAAGTCCTGTTATCTTTACGTGTTCACGCGTTATGCTGTGAGGAATCATAAGTAATTTAATAGGGATGCAATACGTCAGATTCAAATATAACACGCTTGGCGGCATAGGGTTTTTGGAACCTTTGCCGTCCTTCCACCAAACGCCGGCAAAGCGCGGCCGTATGTATAACACCACACGACTCCTCCCCAAGCATCGTATGCACCGCGCTGCCGAGTGCCACAATGTGCTCATCATACCACAATTCCATTTTCTCGGGGTCATCACACAACGCATCAACCGACTCTAACCGTTCGGCCGCCGAACAAGAAAGGAAAGTTCTTTGGGCGGTATGTTCTGCCGCTTTCTTTTTTAGAATTTCAGGCGGTAGAGAACAAAACTCCAGCGCCGCACCGGGACATCCGTAAGCAAGACGAGCAGCACATGCCGCGCTCGCCGGCAGTA
>VMFT01000049.1 GCA_007376195.1 Parcubacteria group bacterium Gr01-1014_29
TGCTCCGCCGCACCGGACACGGCGCCGGCAAAGAGCCGTGGCTGGCGATTGGCGCGGGCGTACATACCGGGGTGGCGTTTGTCGGCGCGGTTGGCGGGGAGTAAGGCGTGCGGGATTTTACCGCGCTGGGCGACCCGGTCAACACCGCGGCGCGCCTCGCGTCAGTCGCCGCCGCGGGAGAAATTTTGGTGAGTGACACGGCGTCGGCACACGCACGGCTTGATCTTGCGCGCCGCGAGCGGCGGGATCTCGCACTGAAAGGCAAAAGCGAGACCGTCGCCGTCCGCGTAGTGACGGTATAAATCCATAAGGAAAAATGAAAGGACAGATACTAGAGATATTAAAACAGAGGCGCAGAGAAATTGCTCAAAGAGAGGGCAAGGAGCTTTTTAAGATTTTCCATAATTCTGTATTAGAGGCGACTGCAGAGGCACTACCCAAGACAAAAGAAGAATTAGCGGAAATAAAGGGATGGGGTAAGAAAAAAATTGAAAAGTATGGCGATGAGATAATAGCAATCATAAATGGACAAAAAGAAGAAAAAATTAAAGAAGATAAAATTTTATCTGTTCAAGAATTGCTCTCTTATTTAAAGAGCGTATTTTCCTCTATCGGGATGGTAAAGGTGAGGGGGGAGATTATCGAAGTTAACTCACATCCGAACGGCTATTGTTTTTTTACAATTAAAGATTCTCAGACAGAGGAGCACTCTATGAGTTGTTATGTTAGCAGGTGGAAACTTGATAGTTTAAGCCATTTATTGGAAGTCGGAATGGAAGTAGTCGTTCGTGCAATCCCCTCGCTTTATAAGAATGGCAGATTTAGTTTGACCGTTGATGCCGTAGAACCTTACGGAGAGGGCGCTTTGAAGAAAGCTTTTGAAGCTTTAAAGAAAAAACTGGAAGCAAAGGGTTATTTTGATCCAGCTAGGAAACGGTCGATTCCGGAATTTATCCGAAAGATAGGACTGATCACTTCCGAATCCGGTGCAGCTATACGAGATTTTAGAAAGAATCTCGGCGAGTATGGTTTTGAGATTTATTTCATAGATGTTCGAGTTGAAGGAGATTTCGCAGAGCAATCAATTATTTCAGCAATAAAATGGTTTAATAAAAACTTACCCAAACTTGATGTGTTGATTTTAACACGCGGCGGCGGTGGTCTTGAGGAACTTAAAGCATTTAATTCAGAAGGTATAGCTGAAGCCGTGATGCTATCGCGCCTACCCATTATCACGGGTATCGGCCATGAAAGAGATGAGACAATAGCTGATTGTGTCGCTGATAAAAGATTTTCAACCCCGACGGCAGTTGCAGTATTTATGAAAACCCGGAGAGAACAACTTATTGATCGAGTCAAAGTTTATTCAGAAAACCTTACGGCGCTGGTTAGTGAAATTCTTGACAATGAGAAAGAATATATTTCAGCGAAGAGCGATGAGCTAAAATCGACCTTTTACAATGTTCTCGAAAGATATAAACTTGTGCTTTCAAAAATTGCCGAACAAATGCACAATGGTCTCAACAGAATTTTCAAAGAGTTTAAGATCTTAGAGCAAAGTTTCTTGCGGCTTATTTATCACTACGAAAGCGCTGCCAAGAACCAACTTCACGGAATAGACATCGCTGTTCAGAGGTGCTTAAATTTATCGGAAAGAATGTTTGATTTAGCAAGAGGTAGATTGAAAACAGCAGAAGCTACTTTGTTATCCCTCAACCCAGAAGCTATTTTAAGGCGGGGCTACAGTATTGCATACAGAGGCGACAAACACATTCTCAAAGAAGTAAAAGATACAAAAATAGGCGAAAAAGTTTTTGTTAAACTCTATAAAGGCAGCATATCTTCGCGGGTCGAGAAGGTAGAGAATTAAATAATTTCAAAAACTATGTCAAAAGAAAATCTACAAAGCGCGCTTCAGCAACTTGAAAAGATTGTTGAAGATTTAAGCAAAAAAGATGTTGATGTAGAGGCCGGTTTGGAAAAGTTTCGGGAAGGAGTTGCCTTAATCAAGCTTTGTCGAGGACAGCTCCAAAAAGCCGAGAACGAGTTTAAGAAACTTAAAAGTGAACTGGAGGTTGAGGATGATAAAGACGAAGCAGAAGAAAGTGAAGAAGACGAACCAGATAATGTCAAAGGCATTCCTTTTTAAGAGATGTTGGAAATATGTACCGGCTCGTCTGTCTGTCCGCCAAAGTTTCAGCGTCGGCGGATAACCTCTACGGCCTCCCTCCAGAGGCGGGCAGGCACCCCGGAGGAGATTAAGATTGTGGAAAAAACCTGCTCTTGACCTCATAATTAGTTATGTATAGTAAAGAAAACGATAACTAACGCCTTTAAAACCAGCACTTTTAGCACGCAGGTAGCTATGTATAGTAGACAGTTATGGTGAATAGGTTATCATAACACTATATGGAAAAAATCAGGTGCTCAAAATGCGGCCAAGAGACGACACTAAAGAGGACAAAAAAGTGGAGTTCGCGGCAGTGTACCACATGCAGAACAAAATATGCGATTTTGTGGAGGATGAGAAAACAAGAACATCTGGCAGAATATCATAGGCAAAGAGTCCAAAAAATTAGAGGACTAATCGTGGACAGTAAAGATGTCCCTTGTGCGGACTGTGGAAAAAAATATCATTGGTATGTTATGGACTTTGATCACGTGCGGGGGAAAAAGTTTTTTCCTCTTTCACAATCTTCAGTTGGCGGTAGGAGCATAGAAACAATCAAAAGAGAAATTGCCAAATGTGATATTGTCTGCACTAATTGTCATAGAATGAGGACATATAATAGAAACGGAGGGAAATTTTGATTTACGGTACCCTATTCGTTTCATTATCTCCGGTTCGGCATCCCACACGATTTTCAGAAAGTCACTTGAAAGTTTGCTTGGGCGTTTGGTGGATAAAGATTTTTTGACCAAGTTAGCCGAAGATGTCTTAGATATTGGTGATGTTTCGTCAGTACTTAAACTTAATAGGCGTTTGGAAGAACACATAAAACCAAATTCTATTCAACAATGGAACCGCTATGCTGACGAGTACGCCCAAAAAGGAGGGTTCCCGCAATTGTGGACAATGGCGACCGCCGCCGAGCGCTCTGCATTTATTGACCAGCAATTTGTGGAGCGCGTTACGCTTGAAGATTTGCGCTTGGTGAAAGAAATACGACGGCCGGAAATTTTCCACCAGTTTTTGCGCTATGCATTTGCGCGAACAGGGCAAGAATATAATCTTGAAGAATTGGCGTCGTTAATTCATACAACGCGCGTGACCCTGACGGAGGCATTGCCGCTTCTTTTGCAAACGGAGTTAATCCGAAAAGTGGAACGTTTTACCGGCAAGCCAGTGCGTTTACGTTCTACCCACGCGAAGTTATACGCGGCCGACCTTGTATTGATGCAGGGGATAACCAAAATTATTACCTCTCTTGAGGGAGAGGAACGCGGCAGAATTGCAGAGACGCTTGCGCATAATGTTATCAGATTATTTCCTGGCGTTTCTGATGTGTCGTATTATCGGGAACCAAGCGGAAAACAGGAAGTGGATTTTACTGTGCGAGTTGGTAGTCGGATTATACCGGTTGAAATTACATATCAGAATCAGATAGACGGCAAACACCGCGCCGCAATACGGACATTTTTGGAAACGCACGGAAAGCCAAACAGTTTTGGCATCCTCGTTACAAAAGAGGATTGGAAAATTGAGCAGCCGATTATTGAAATGCCGTTGCCTCTCTTTTTGCTTACCGCATAGAGGAACGGACAATCGTTATGGACGAAGAAAAAGATCGGCTCCGATACCATCCGCCTTCGGCGGAGCTACGGGGCAAGCATTATACCGAAAAGCATCGGACGACCTCCCCTCCAAAAAATTATCTCGGTTTGCCGCCTTTGCCGCCTCCGGATGTTTGAGAAGCGAAGTAGTCAGCCATGCCTTTCATTTGCGCGTCCGCTTCTTCAATCACGAGATTGCTTACGCCATCGGTTTTTGTGCCATTGAGATAACGATCCGCCTTGGCATCGTTGGTGATGAAGTATGCCTCGGTGATGACGGAAACAAGA
>VMFT01000002.1 GCA_007376195.1 Parcubacteria group bacterium Gr01-1014_29
CTCAAACACAGTTCTAATCCTAAAGGACTGCGATTTACCGTCGCCTTGCGAGGCGAGTAAATCGGGAGCATTCTCCACGATGGCACCCAGAAATAAGGAGTGAAACGACTATATTTTTGGCGTGTGCCCGCATGGGTGCACCCAGACAAGAATTGAACTAGAAATCCCTTATTTATGGGGATTTTTTAGTTCCAGTGAAGTTATTGTTTATGAAAAGAAATAGTGAGTAGCAGGGTGGGGTAAATTTACTTATCAACACCCCCATTGACAAGTTTTGATGAATGAATATAATAGAGTTAATAAATCCTTATCGTGTGCTTCGGCTATGATAAGTAACGAGAGCCCTTCGGGGCTCTTGTTTTTTGTGCCCAAAGCGTATATTTTTAAGCAATATGGATAATCCCAAACGAGTAGCCGTTTTTATAGATAATAGTAATGTCTTTCACTATATTTACGATATAAGAAAATCTGACAAAAGTTGGGTCTGTCTTTATAATCCTCTTATACTCGGTCAAAAATTGGCTGGAGATAGAAATCTTGTTTATGTCGGTTTTTATTGTGTTCGTCCGCCATCATATTTATTAGGAGGCAACACAGAAGAACAAAAAAGGTATAATATCACCAAAAAATACTACGGGGAAATTGAAAAATTATCCAATGTGTCAATCAAATATGGGGATTTGAAAGGAACTAGAGGACAACTCCAAGAAAAAAACTTGGATACTCAATTGGCAACAGATATGGTTACTATGGCGGCTCTTGATAAATATGATATAGCCATTCTTGTGTCAAATGACGGGGATTATAAGAGTGCCATTGAAAACACAAAATTATTCAATAAAAAGATAGAAAACTTATTTTTTAAGGGAAGTTTATCTATGGCGATAGATGGAAAGTGTGATATTAAAAGACGAGCTCGCCGTTCCTTCAGTTGCTTTGATTTCTCCATGCTTTCCGCGTGCTCTTTGATGCGAGCAAAGTAAAACACTTGCCGATCTATGGCAATGCCATTGAGCACTTTATCCAAAAGACCCTTAAAGTCATATTCGTGCCATACCGGCCGTTGTTTACCGGCATCTTTGAAAACCGAGCGTATCTTACCTTTGAAGTTTTCCCCGTCAATGAATAAAAAGGTCATCATATCCTTGATTATATCAGTAGAAACGAGAAACTCCAGCGGGCCTTGCGGCTGGCTGGAGCGTGTATGCCCTTACTATACTCGGTGGGCATAAAGAGTCAAGGGGGCAGGAAGGTAGGATTGTGGATAACTTAAACACAGAGAAATAATGAATAGCGGGGTGGGGTAAATTATGCGTGTTCAAACAAATACGAAAAGTCGGCATATAAATAGCCGCATCGTTTTTCTTCTCAAACACAGTTCTCCCACTTGCGTCACCGCTAAAGCTAGGGCGGCACGCGGTCGCGTAAAGCTTCGGAAGGACGCAGTAATCCTAAAGGACTGCGATTTACAGTCGCCTTGCAAGGCGAGTAAATCGGGAGCATCCTCCACGATGGCACCCAAAAATAAGAAGGAAAGCGACTATATTTTTGGAGTGTGCCCGCATGGGTGCACCCAGAAAAGAATTGAACCAAGAAGTCCTTACGTGGTAGGGATTTTTTGGTATTATGAGCATATGAATTTCGAACAGTCGCAACAAAATCCAAAAACTGAAGTCATCGAAAAAACAAGCAACGATAGGCAATTTGCCTACAAACGCGAGGTTGGAGAATTGATTAAGGAGAGGCCGGGGATTCTGAAGGACGCCCTTAATCTTATTGCAGAAGCTGAAAAACTTGATGTAGGCAAGAGTATCGACGAAGACGACATAAAAGTTACTTATTTCCAAGAACGTAATTGGTCGCATAACTTTAAAGTCGAAGTGAATGATAAATCATTTTTTGTCAGGAAAGAATTAGGCCGAGGGACTGGATTCAAGGCGATACGGGGATTTAAAGAAGCTGCACAGAGAATTGAAGGCAAGGAGGATGTGCGGCTCATTGATTACCAGCTTGGCTATACCGACAAGATGGGTAATGACTACTTTGTTGCGAAATGGGAAAATTTGCCCGTGATGGGAGATTACCTCAGCCGGGATTTGCCTGATGAAGAAAGAAAGTTTATCGCTCAAAAGTTAGAGTATGTATACGATACGTTTAAGGATTATGATGATGTAACTACCGGAAACATGTTTTACGATCCAGAAAAGAAGCAGATCGTATTATTTGATCTGGAAAAGCAGGATATTTATGACAGTAATAAGGGGTAATACATCTATGGGTTTTGAAGGGCCACAACTTCCACTAGAGAATACTCAAGCTACACAGGCGACAGAAAAAGTATTGTTGTCAAATTCACTTAAAGTGAATTTGACCTATTTTATGCCCTATATTCAGTAGTTTTAGCCTTATTGACAGCGGCGTTTCTGATATGATACACTATTGTCATACTATGAAAAGTAAGAATAATCTTCTAGAACAGCTCAAATCCTTACCCCATTTCGGGAAGAATACTGTATATCAGCTTGGCAAACAGTTGGGGCTCAAGGACTCTACGGTTAATACCTACATTAGCCGTTTTTTGAAGTACAAAGAAATTATCCAGCTCAGGAGAGGGTTGTATGTGTCTGCTGATTTTTTTGATAAAAATAGGAACGATGTTTCCTATTCATTCTATCTTGCCAATGTCATTCGAACGCCGTCATATATCAGTTCGTGGGCGGCGCTTCAGTATTACAACCTTGCTACGGAGGCGATCCACTCTGTCACCTCGGTCACACCTAAAGTGACAAAAGAATACCAGACAAAGGCCGGTAATTTCGCATATCAGTCAATCAGCAAAAATTTTTTCGCAGACTTTTCTTTGGCAAAAGGAAAGTTTGATTTCTATATAGCTTCTCCCTCCAAAGCATTGTTTGATTTGCTCTATTTGAGGACCCGTCAGTTCAATAACCTTTCAGTAGAACAGATAAAAGCAATGGTTTCAGAATTAAGGATAGACATTGATGAAATGAGTAAGGAAGAGCAGGATAAATTTTATTCAATGATTAATAAATACTCCCATGAGTGAACAGATTTCAACAATTCTAAAACGTAAGCTTGATGATCTTGCCGCCTACGGCAGTCTTGATGCGGAAACGCGCCGTAATGCTCTGAAAGGAGAGTTGCAGTTTTATGTTCTCAATTTCATTTACCATCACCCGGAATACAACGCGTGGATCATGTATGGCGGTTCGGCACTTCGTATTATCCATGAGCTTGACCGCATGTCAGTTGACTTGGATTTTGAGATTTCTCATGCGGTAACGGAGAAGTTTTTAGAGGAATTGAAAAAAGAAGTTGAGGATTACTTCACTAATACCTTTGGCGCGGGAGCTGATTTTCTTACGATAAAAATAATCACCGGTAGAGGTCTGCTCTTGAAGTTCCACGTTGGTGAAGAGCTAAGCTCCGGACACCCCTCAAAGCAGGTGCATGTAAAAATTGATCTCAATCACTTTGTCGCTCCCAAGACTGTCACTGAACGTCGGCCGATAAACCGCAATCAGTTATCCTTTGTGATCATCACCTACAATATGTCCTCGCTTATGGCGAGCAAGCTTGCCGCTATTTTCCTCCGTGGTACCCGTGGCGTGGGAGAAGCAACTTACGAGGAAAAAGGACGCGATATTTATGATCTCCTTTGGTACATGAATAAAAAAGTAGTGCCAGACTTCGATTACCTCATAGCCAAAGGCATTGACGCGAAAGACCCTCGCGCGCTTTTCGATAAACTCACGCTTCAGATCAACAAAGTGAGCGATAAAAATCTTGAGCAGGACCTTGAGCCTCTGTTTGTGGATAAGACGTATATTAGAAATTTGCTCAAGAACTGGCGAGAGAGCTATCTACGACTTTTGGATGAATATAAAATTCGCAACATTAAAGAACTCGAGAGTATTGGTATACATCAGGACTTTCGCACAGATACTTTTTCTTTCGTGTATTGGTATACGACGGAGGACGGCGGATCGATCAGGGTTGTTTATAACCTAAGCGAGTACTGGATTATATTCGGCGAGGGTAATTTGCAGGTTGAAATAGATAAGAAACTGGAAGAGAGGATGGATTTCAGGAGCAACAGGGTTAGCAGTCGTCCGACTTCGCAGGATAGGCTTAAGCAGTACGCGACCCTGTTTTATCAGAAAACGGAAAAGTACTTCAAGAAAACGAATCGGATCATGCTCGGGGACAGCATTATCACTAAGATTATTCGGATAACGGCCGATAATTTGAACCAGAAGGAACAGATCGTGCTTAATAAGTCGGCACTGCTTTCTTGTGAGCTTGATGACTTACTGAAATAAATTTTAGGAAAAGTTTGTTACAAAATTTTATGACTTGAAGGAAGCCACTCTATGAGTTTTTTGCGATGCTTGTCAATTGACCATTCGTCGCTGTTTTTGAAAAGAGAAGGATAAAGCGACTGAAATTTTTTCAGTGTAGCAACTGATGCTTGAGTAAAATTTGCCGGTATGGTGCTATTGTACATTTCCATAAAAACAGGCAGAGTTGTTGCGATTTGATTGATTTCTAGATCGTTTTTTTTCTTTCCCTTCATGTTTATCATACTATCATAGCTTACTCAAAACATCAATCTCTTTATGTGTATGCATAAAAAATGCCCGGGAGAAATTGTTCTCATCGGGCTTTTTGCTGTTACTTTTTGCCGCTGCGTTTTTTGGCATAGCAGCGGTTCAGGAACGATCTCGCTACTTCCCACTTGGTATGCGGGTCATTTGTTATGTAGTTGGGAATTACACCACGCTCATCAGTGGTAGTACCGTCCTTAAAAAATATGCGTCCGTTTGTAAATTTTAACACAGCACCGTCTGTAAATGTGTGTGTTATTTGCATTCTTTACTGTCGGCAATACCATATCGTTTGCAATGCGGATCATAACGCATTCATGCACCGCTTTTTTATCCAGCGGATAGAGCCACTGCTCTTCAAGTACACGCAGCAACTCGTCATAAGTGGTTTGGTCGCCACTGCTTATGCTAGTACTGCTCACAATTGTTGCGAGCACGGCCAATACGATAAAGCGCTTCATGGTTCACCTCGCGTTTGTCAGATTTGTTCTTGATATAGCATACGGAAATATTTTTGTAAATGTCAACAAAGGGAGTTGACATTATATTTATAAAATGTTAGCACTGGAAATGGTATAGAAGCAAAAATCAAGCTCTTTGACATATACAACTAGGACTTACGTGTTTGTGTATATTCTGGCTTTTTCTTTTCTGTCATTCTCGCGCAGGCGGGAATCCAGGACATTGTCAGTAATAGAAAAGGAGTGATTGGAAATGAGCACAGCAAGGACACGCAAAGCAACACACCAGGGTTCTAAACATCTCCAGCTTGGGTTTAATAACCAGGACGGGGTACTTTTGGAGTCTTTCAATATACCGGCTTTTGGGAAACAATATACCGTTGGCATCGTATGTGACGGCTGTACTGGGCTTCCTGGGTTTAGTAAAACCGAGGTCGGCGCGAGTATTTTGCCGGTTTTTGCGTTCGGACGGTGTCAAGAGTTCTTGTGCGCCGGTCTTCCGCTCGCGGATATACCGATGGTACTGTTTCAATCATGCACAGAATTCTTGCGCGATTTGGCGCAGAAGGTTATGCCCGGAAATATTTATTGGGGATATTCGGAAGTGTTGAGCACCGCTTTGGCAAAACTCAAAACGGGTCGCAAGGGTTGGGACAGTACTACACGCTTTCGCATCGACTATCTTTCGGCGACGCTGCTTGGTTTCGTTACAGACGAAACGCAATTAGTTACGTTTACGGCTGGCGACGGCATCGTGCTGGTAAACGATGACATTCGCGTTATTGACCAGGACGACAAACCAGAATATCCGGCGTCTTCGATCAACAGCCCGGGAAAGGGATTTGACGTACATGTCTTGAGTCTCTCCGAAGTGCAGAGAGTTGCCATTTGTTCGGATGGGTTAAAGGAACTTATGCAGGACCAAAAGTTTGTGGACCAGATGTTTTCGTTCAGTCCCGGACTGTTCGGATTGCAGATTCTCCTTAACAATACCTACAGCGAACGTGATCACCTTATGGAGGATGATTGTACGGCGGTTACATTCGAAAGGAGCGATGAGCCATGTACCTAGTGAATGGCAAGAAATATGATGAAGATCCAAGCCGCAAACTTGGTGGCGGGTCTGAAGGTTCGGTGTATCCATTCGACGGCGACCCGGATAATACATGCGTCAAACTTTGGCATCCAGTTGATCCGAAAGATCGTTCCGGACAGCAGATTGCGTTATACCGTGCAAAGAAAGTAAAAGCTGTTACGGGTCTTAACCTTCATTTGCCAGAACAGTTCATTCTCCCAAAACTTCCCGCACAAGACGGTAAGGGAAATATTATTGGCTATCTCATGCGACGCGTGCCGAAAGAGTATGTCAAGTTGATGAAGTTGCTTCAGCCAGCGTTTCGAACCAACAATTCGATTGGGTTGAAAGATATTGCGTTGTTGTACGCTTTTTTCTTCGAGGACTTGGAGGTACTTCAGAAGAATAGTATCTCGGTGGGGGACGTAAATCTTGGCGGCAACATGGTGAGATTCACCTCGAAAGGGATTGAGCGCGTATGGGTGGATACCGATAGTTGGAGCTATCCAGGATTTCCCTGTCTCGCTACAACGGAAATGTTCTGTCATCCGGATTTGTATGCAAACCTTGGGTCTGGTGGCAAATTTGTGCCGCCTATGCACAAGCATGACTGCTTTGCATTCGAGGTGGAATTTTGTCTGCTGGCTCTGCCGGGAGCTCACCCATTTCGAATGGGGTTGCATCCGAGCGTTACCAGTCTTCAGGAGCGCGCAGAGGCGGGGATTACCATTTTCGATTCTAGTGTAGCTTATCCAAAGTACTTGCCATCTCCAGATGTGCTAAGTGATGAGTTGCTTCACGAACTTATTCTCCGGTTGAAGCGGAAAAAGGAGGAACCGCTTCCTGCCAAACTGCTTCGGGATTTTGCCGAACAGTTGGTCGTATGCGCGAAGTGCAGCGAGCAGTATCATCGCTCGCGTTCAAATTGTCCGAAGTGTCAGGAGAAAACCATAGTCGATCTAAAGAAATTGATCGAGCTCATAATCCAAGAAGTCTATGCCGCTTCGGAAGCGATTTTATACACGCAAGTTGTCGACAGTACACTTTTTGTGGTTTGTCGAGTTAGCGGGATGATACACATCGTAACTATTGATGAGAAAGGAGGTGTAGATACACTTGTAACTTTCATTTCAGCTCTCCGTGGTATGCGGTACCGATTCTTTGGATCACACCTGGTTGTGTGTCCTGATGTGTACGCTGATGCGCCCGTGCCGATTCAGATTTATAGGATTACAGGTAGCACGTTGCAGATGGTGCAGAATATAACAACCAACGGTCTCGAAAACGAGTCGGCGGTATTCGATGTGTCGTCACGGTTCATGTACCGTACGGCGGGCAACACTCTCCTGTGCGGGAAATGGATGTTTGGCGGCAAGGTCTTTGGTGAAGATCCTGTTACACAGGTGCATCAAACGCAGAGCTGGTTTACTGTGGATCGCACATCCGGATTAGATCGGGAAGCGATATTCGGTTATGACCGTGCTCTTCGCGATATGCAATGGTTTGTTGTGAAGGGAGACAAGGCCGGAGAGAAGTTCGATTTTCACAACGTTACTCTTCCTGCAATGCGCGCGGGGGAAAGACTGGAAGATTTTGCAGTGGATTTCGGTGCGGATGCTGTGCTGTTGGTGCGGCAAACCCTTTATCAAGGCCGTCAATATATTCGGTATTCCATCATTGCTCTTAACGGGGTTGTGGTGGAAGATCGTGTGTTGAGGAGCGGAGATAATGGGTATGACGCATGGGAGAGTATTCACGGCAAATTGTTCCAAAAATCGAGCATTCTTCATGTAACTCCCTTGGGCGTCGTAAAACAGACGCTCCTGAACAATGCCTATGAACTTGTGGAGGATACGCGCGGTGTGGTGACGGCGGAGGATTGGCTGTTTCGGTTCAACAAGAGTGTCGGCATTGCACGACGTGGTGCCGTGCTGACAATGAGAAAAAAGTAACCCCAAACCCATGAAAGGAGTACAGTAATGACTACTGTCAAAATTGCGGCACACATGCCGCTTCTCTACACGCCCAAGTTCTGGGCTCCGGCGAAAGCTTATGAGAACTACACGCCGGATATCGAGGGGGCCAAGCTCGAAGGCGCTGAATACGCTCGTAAGCATGGTCTCGAGCCTGCGTTCAGACTGTTGGAGCGGCCGGAGGGTGCCAGTATGGCATTTCTTACAGACTTACAACAGGACTTCCGTGATCATGGAAGATTGCCGGTTACTGGTACGGATGATGTTGTCCTTCGATGTGCCTCGCGCCTCATCAATGGATTTATTTCCGGCCATTATGCGGGGCTGAAACGTTCTAAGGATGGGCATCCGCCGGTGCATGTTTCGTTTGGCACATACTTTCGAACGCAAACAGGGGAGTTGTTCGATCTGCGGACACGCAAAGCATCTATCCTTGCGTTGGAAGATGATAAAAAGTGTATTTTCAAGGCTACATGTTTCGATCCGAGTGATGGTTCTCCCGTCGACGCGGGATACATTCAGCCCATGTACAAGCCACATGAATGTGTGGCATACAACCATTATCTGGAAAGTACAGGACAAGCACCGCAGTGGGCATTTGCCCAGCATTGTGAACTTGGTACGGACGGCGAATCGTTCCATCCGCTCATTGTCGAGGCAGTTGCTTTCGCGAGCGGGTTACGGAGCTTTGTTCCGGGACTGGTTAGCAAGGGGCATATCATGGAGTGGGATTGGTATGGCCCGCTCTGTTCGTGCGGAGGATATTCGGAGGATCCAAACATTGTGCCGGTAATTACCCACCCGCAAGGTGGGTTCCAGAAAGACATTGTCGATGGGTTCAAACCCTTTCGGAGTGTCGAATTCTTTGGGGTCGCGGAAGACTTCTGCGATTATTGGATGAAGAAGCAGAGCCGGTGGTATTTCAGAGGAACGGAGTTTCTCAAAAAGATGGTATTCGTCGAAGATGGCACTGCACCCATCGTCCCGAATGCCCAGCATGTGAAGACCCAGAATGCTGAAGCGAGGGCCGAAGGCGTGAAGTTCATTAAGCACGATACACCTTTCGCGCAATCGCTGTAGAGAAGTGCATCATCGGAGGCGGTGACTCTCATTGCACCGCCCCCAATTTTTCATCAACAACCAAACAGTCAAAGGAGAAAATCCATGCCAACAAAATCAGTTGACCCAACAATCGCGGCATTCTTCAAAGATCCTGATGCGAGCAGTGTTGTGGGACTTAAGGCATCTCAAATCGTTGCGCCGATCGTGCGCGGCGAAGACGTGAGGCCGGAAGAGCTTATGATGGGTGGCGGCTTGCGCATTGTCCAGTTTGTACTCGATCGTTCTCCGAGCATGGAGCCGGTGGGCAACATGCTTCGGGAGGACTTCAACACAGAGTTCGTACCGGCGGTGAAAGAGGCACGCGAGGATGATATCAGTGTTCTGCGTATCGGCGGCACGTCGTTTTCAACCGACATCGAGCCGATTTGGAAGGGAAAAGGTTTATCCGGAGTCACTGAATATTATCATTCCATCGATAATCTTCCAGCACTTACTCGCGCTGAATACGATCCGGAGAGAGGCTACACAACGGCACTTCATGATGCTATCCTCGACGGTACGGCACGTGCTCTGAAGTTTGCCGCGGACCAACAGCAAAAGACAGGTACGGCGCCTGATGTGGATGTGATTGTCTTAACTGACGGAGCCAATAACTGTAACCCCAGAGATCCTGCGGTAGTGAAAGATATGGTTGTGGGCGCAAACAAACGGCGAGTGCGGTTTATCTTCTTCTACTTCGAAACAGGTGACGGTCTCGAAAACCCGAAAGACTATGCCGTTAGTGAGCTAGGTTTTGACGGTGAGAATGTCATGGAGTTCAAACAGGGGCCAGGCGAAACGAAGGAAGAACGCCGCAAGCGTTTCCGGCGCATGATGCGGGTGATGAGCAGGGTCTCGGCATCCAAAGGCATGAGCGCTGTTCAAGCGGCCGCGACGCAACAAGTTGCCACCGCAACTGATGACGAAGATCTTGTCTAAAGGAGTAGGACAATGGCTTCTTTAATACAGCTCACCATGCTTGCTGAACTTACAGTAAAAGAAGTGAAAGCAAGCAAACTTCCTCTGGAGGAAGTTGATCTTGTGGAAGTCGCGGCTATCCTCATTCACGCAAAGCACCTTGATGGAAATACTGAGGGTCAGGCCGAGGTGAGTACGGAAGGGTGGCCGGATGTGTCCCTCGCATGGAAATCCCGTTATAGAAACCTTGCGAGACAGTTCTTTCAAAAGTAAGCAGTTCATTTACCGGACCTCCCGAGAGGTCCGTTTTTATTTGGCATCCTTGCTAGATCAGTAGTTATATGATAAAAACCCGGAGGTTATTTTCAAGAGCGACGCGTTTGAGGGCCGCGAGCACGAGATCATCGGAAAGGAATATGCAAAGAGAATTAAAATTGTCCGCGATGTTGTGGACCATTCGTCCACAACGGAAATTTTAAGAGAAGCATCAAAACGACCTTATTGAGTTGGCGTGATATCAACGGTGAAACATCACATACACTAGGCATATGATCCCACTTTGAGCAGTGGGATTTTTTTCGTCGTAATATTCCATTCAATAACTGTTCGTTGTTTTTTAATCATTAGTTTTCTATTATTGTGATATGTCATACTGGTATTTCCATATGAATCCCGTTAGAGATCGCAGACGCATAAAACTGATGCTAATCAAAAAGCAAAACAGTATTAATCACCATAAACACATAGGACGCGAGGCTTGTTCGTCTGCGTCTTATCTCTAACGGGATGAACAAAATTTTTCGTCATTTTCTTGATCGCTCGCTTTCGCATGTGGTGCGCTTTAACAGCACTCCTCAGCAGTTTGGGGAATCAGTGGCGGAGCACTCGTTTTATGTTGCATATTTCACAAGCATTTTGATTTACTTTTTGCGCGAGGCAGGGGAAGAGGTGGACGAGGCGCGCGCGTTAAAAATTGCCCTTCTGCATGATGCGGAAGAGAAATTTAGCGGCGATATTCTTACGCCGTTTAAGCATTACAACGAGGATGTGTTGCGCGCGATTCGCAAGGTAAATCAGGAGACGATCTCGTTTGTGTTTGAAGATTTACCTCCGGATTTAAGCGCGGAATTTATCGCGTTGTGGAACGAAGATGTTAATCTTACAACCAAAGAAGCACAGATTGTCAAAACTGCCGACAAGGTATCTCTCCTCGCAAAATGTTACGAAGAAATTAAGATCGGCAACGAATTTTTCCTCCCTATTTATGAACGGGAACTGGGAAGACTCTCCGCGCTTTCATGGCCGTGGTGGCGAAAGATCAAAAAGCATATCCTTCCCCACCGCCGGACTCCCATACCGCTTCCGGTGGACCATTTGCATTAAATAAAAGCGACGATTGTTGTCACACCACTGGAGAGTTTTTGGTTTCCAAGTTTTTTCGCGGTCGCATATACTTCTTGGAAATGAGAAATAATATGTTAAAACCGTGAGGCACGGCTGTGTCTCGAGAATCTATTACTTCGTCCACTGCTACCTCTGCTAGAAAAACCGCGTCCAAAAGCAGGTCGGGTACGCGTGCGCGGGCGCATTACTTTTTGAAGCGCCAGGAGCTCTTCCGAGACGCTCTCGGGGTACAGATGCTTGACAGCAGTGGCAAGTAAGGTATATGATAAAATCATATTATAATATCATATAAATATATGACTACCTTATCTGTGCCGGTGCCGCCAAAGTTGGAGGAATTGGTAAATTCTTTGGTGAAAAGAGGGTATGGGGCAAATAAAGCGGATGTTGTGCGAAAAGCCCTCGAGCTTCTTGCGGAGGAAGAAGCCATTAAGACCGTGCGGGAAGCGCAACAGGAAGTGCGCGATGGTAAAGTGCTCAAAGGAGACATTCGCAGGCTTATCAAGAACATGCTGTAATGATCGGATTGCAATACGCGCCAAAGTTCTTGAAGCAGTTGAGTAAGCTGGATCCTGCTCTCCAAAAAGAGGCGTTTGCGAAGATTGAGCTCTTCAAGGACAAGAAAAACCATCAATCCCTAGAAGTACATAAGTTGCAGGGAAGGCTTTCCGGCAGCTATGCATTCTCGGTCAATTACAAAGATCGGATTGTTTTTGATTATGTTTCAAAAAGCGAGGCTGTTTTGCTTGCTATCGGGGATCATGATGTTTATAAAAAGTAATGAACTAGATTGTTTATCAGTGTGTATAAACACGCTTTTCTGTTGCATCTCGGCTGTTTTTATGGTATCTTCTTTGTGAACTACACAGAATAAATTTATAGGAGGTGCATAATGGTAGTCATTGTTGTCAAAGATAATCGTCCGTTGAAGTTCGCGGTTGCTGTTGTAATTAGAAGTATAGATCGGAAAATGCTTTTTGTTGTACAACGGCCTCCCGACGATGATGAGTTTCCCGACATGTGGGGATTGCCTTCCGCAAGTGCGAAGCGTGGTGAGCTTCCCGAAGAAGTTGTGCGGCGCATTGGACGCGAAAAGCTCAATGTAGAACTCACGCCGAATTGGTTTCTTGGCGTAAAATATGCCGAGCGAACTAATTACAAACTCATCTTGATGGATATGTGCGCTGACATTGCGGAAGGTGCTCTGAATGTCCGAATTGCAAACGTTCGCAACCGCGCAGTACCTGGTACAAAGTATGTTGACTGGCGGTGGGTGGAGGGTCTGGACATTCTCAAAGAAGCCGCGTCGCGCGGTTCCATCTGTTCGCAGATTCTTCTGGAGTATGAAGGTGTGGACTACCCAGACAAGAGGCACTTTAATTGATATCGTTTCCAGCCCCCACGCTCATTTGAGTGTCGGGGCGTTTTCTTTTTCTACGCTCTTGCCGGTTGGCGGATTTTTTCGTGTTGTATGCTATGTCAAATTATCTATGAGGGTTGGTTCGGGGCGCGCGGTTGGTTCTTACGAATGGGCGCGGGCCGCCGCTTCGAGGTGAGAAACTGCGCTGTGTCGGCCAGCTGGCGGATTGCTGATGTCTGCTTGTGCGCCCGCGCGGACGGGGGCGCATTACTTTTTGAAGCGCCAGGAGCTCTTCCGAGACGCTCTCGTGGCGTTTTACCAGAAGTGTTTTACGGATAAGGCGCTCAATAGCGCGAATTTCTCCTTGCTGGTCGGGGGTGGCCAGAGATATTGCCTTACCCTCCCTACCCGCGCGGCCCGTGCGCCCGATGCGGTGCACGTAGTCTTCAGAGCTTTCGGGTATGTCAAAATTTACCACTAACTCAATATTGACGACGTTGATGCCACGCGCGGCTATGTCAGTAGCCACAAGCACGCGATATTTTCCTTTTTTGAACCCTTCCAGCGCTTCACGGCGCTGGCCCATTGTTTTGTTTGAGTGTATTTCTACAGCACGTTCCCCAATGTCGCGGAGGTGCCGCGCGAGCTTTGATGCGCCATGTTTTGTGCGCGAGAATATCAGAATGGTGCCCGCATGTTCCCGGAGAAGCGTTTCAAGGAGGGAAATTTTTGACTCCTTTTTTACTATATATATTTCCTGCTCTGTCGCTTCTATGGTGGTGCCCGCGGGCGCGACCTCAACTCGTACAGGGAGCGTCATGTGACGTGTGGCAATGGATACGATGGTATCCGGCATGGTTGCAGAAAACAGCATGGTTTGGCGCTTGCCTGGCTCCGGCAAGGCTTCAAAGATGATGCGTATTTGCGGAGCAAAGCCCATGTCAAACATGCGGTCGGCTTCGTCAAGAACCAGAATGGTTATGTTGCCAAGCGAGACAGTTTTTTCTCCAAGATGGTCAATGAGACGTCCGGGAGTCGCGATAATAATGTGAGGGCCTTGCCGCAGCTGGTCAATTTGACGCGGCATGGATTCGCCTCCTATGAGTACTGCGGTGCGAAGTCCCAGCGGATGCCCGATTTTCTGAAGCATATCGTTTACTTGCAAGGCAAGTTCGCGCGTGGGGAGCACCACGAGCCCGCGTGCGCGGTGCTCTGCGATGCGTTGAATCATAGGTATGCCGAAGGCAAGGGTCTTGCCGGTGCCGGTCTGCGCGATGCCGATAATGTCTTTTCCTTCGATTGCCGCAGGAATAGATTGGTGTTGAATGGGGGTTTCTTGTGTCATACATGTGTGACCCGATTTCCTTTCGTGGGTCACACATCTTGCGAGAGATGACACAAATAAGGCGCGAGTCTTTAATAAAAGCAATTATACCACATTCATATATATTTTGCAAGGACTGATGGCTGGGGCCTTTTTGATATACTATAAATGGTACCATGTTTGGTTTCGATAAAGAAAAATTCCAATATATTTTTGACCGCTACGAGCGGTGGGCGTTTTCAGGTTCCATGCTTTTGGGGTTTATTGTGGATAGCCTCACGCTTACTCGTATTGATTTATTGTTTGATAATCTTGTTCTCTTTTTTTATCTCGCGGTTGCCGTTGTGGGCATTGTGATAACTAACCTATACGACACCGGTGTATGGCGGGGAACGCCCGACGGCGTGCGATTGCTGCATCGCATTCCTTCCTACGCGCGGATGGTGTCGCCCTTTTTGATGCAGTATGCCTTTGGAGGGCTTCTTTCCGGTTTTTTCGTGTTTTACTCGCGCGGCGCATCGTTTTCCGCCAGCGGACTGTTTTTAGCTCTATTGTTCGGACTTCTGGTGGGAAACGAATTTTTTAGAACGCGGTATCAGCAATTTACGTTTCAGGTAAGTATTCTCTTTTTTGTTTTGTATTCCTATATGATTTTCTTTATTCCCATTGTGGTAGGCGCCATGGGCGCGTGGGTATTTCTCGCGAGCGGAGCAGTAAGCATCGGCGGCATGGGTTTCTTGCTCTATGGTTTTTCTTGTCTTATGCCTACCACGCGCCAGCAGCTTCGTACGGCTGTAGCCGGAAGCATCGGCGGGATATTTCTCGTTATGAATGCCCTGTATTTTCTCAATATTCTTCCGCCACTACCCCTTTCCCTTAAAGAAGCAGAGGTGTATCACGAGGTTCGGCGCGTGGCTGGCGGGTATCGGGTTATGGGTGAAGATCAGCCATGGTACGCGTTCCTGCTACCGCGTAAAACGGTACACCTTATTCCGGGGAATCCCGTTTACTTTTACAGCGCCGTATTTGCACCTACGCGGCTCGCCCAAACCCGCATTATCCACCATTGGCAGTATTTTGATGAAAAAAAAGACGCATGGATAAGCCGTTCACGCATTGAGTTTCCAATTGCAGGCGGCCGGGATGGCGGGTATCGCGGCTATTCGCAAAAAACAAACGTGGAGCCGGGTTTATGGCGGGTGCGCGTGGAGACAACACGAGGACAAGTGTTGGGGCAAAAGAGCTTTTGGGTGGAGCGGGTGGCAGAATCACCTGCATTAGTAGAACAAATATTTTAAAATGTTCAAAGCTAAGCTTTGAACATTTTTGTCTTATGTATGTTCGGATTTGATAAGGAAGAACTCAAACTTTTGCGCTTGCTCCGTACGCCGCGCGCGGTGCAGGATTATTTAGATACAGTCCCCATGAATTTTGAACAGATGGGTGACACGTTGTTATCGCCGCGCCGCGTTATGCGCGAGAAAAAAGCGCACTGCATGGAAGGCGCGCTTTTTGCGGCAGCCGCGTTTTGGGTGCGGGGGAGAGAGCCGTTACTACTTGATTTGTGTACCACGCGCGAAGATGATGACCATGTAGTGGCGCTTTTCAAGGAACGCGGACGATGGGGCGCGGTAAGCAAAACAAACCACGCCGTATTGCGGTGGCGCGAGCCGATTTTTAAGAGTGTTCACGCACTCGCGGCTTCCTATTTTCATGAATATTTTTTGGATGATGGCAAGCGGACTCTTCGCGCGTACTCGCGGCCGTTTGATCTTTCGACGCGAAAGTTTGCGGGGTGGACAGTTGCCGAAAACGATTTATGGCACCTTTCAAAAGCGCTTGATGCCGCGCGGCATTATTCTTTGGTACCGCGGGGTAACTTTCGCCACGCGCGTCTCGCGGACAGTCTTGAGATTGAAGCGGGAAAAATAACAGAATGGAAAGTCTGAACGCAAGTTGTTGTTGCTTTTATTGATAGTTTTTGGTACATTCATATGAAATAAACCCGAGAGAAGGAGGCAATAAATGAAACGGAATGAGTTTTTTCAACAACGCGAGGGTCGTTCTTTGAAACCAGATGATATAACACTTAACACAAAGTTTGTTGAATTTGTTCCCAAGCAGATTTCCCTGGCCACGCGTTTTTCGCGGAATGTTACGCTCAAGGTGCCGCTGGTGAGCGCCGCTATGGATACGGTCACAGAGGCGCGTATGGCTATTGCCATGGCTCGGTGGGGTGGCATGGGCATTATTCATCGCAATCTTACTCCACACAAACAAGCCGAAGAAGTAGACCGCGTGAAGAATGCCTGTAAATTCGGCCTCATAGAACAGCCAATCTGCGTTTTTGAAGACGAAACAGTAGAGAGTATCGATCGGCGTCGTGAAGAGAAGCAATACCACTTCCATAGTTTTTTGGTGATTGAAAGATTGATAGGGAGGCTTGTTGGGGTCTTTACAGGCCAGGATCGTCGGTTTTGCAAATCTCTTGCAGTGCAAGTTCGGGAAGTTATGACTAGGAACCCGGTGACTGGTATATTTGGAGATACTACCGTGGTGCAGGCGTTTGAAAAGATGCGCGAAAAGAAAATCAAAGTGTTGCCGCTTATAAGTACCCTCGGCACTGTTAGAGGGCTTTGGACACTTGCCGATGTGGAGCGTATGCTTGCGCAATCAGTACCGGACAATTTTGGGAGTGATGGACGCTACCAAGTAGCGGCGGCAATCGGTCTTCTTGGTGTAGATAAAGACACCGAGGAGCGTGTGGCTTTGCTTGTTGACAAGCATGTTGACGTCCTGAAGATAGATATGGCGCACGCAGGAACTGCCGCGGCAGTTGAGACAGTTAAATGGATCAAATGTATCTATCCGGTGGACGTTGTTCCTGGCAATGTGTCGGAAGAAAGTGCTACACGGCACCTACTTGAAGCTGGCGCTGATGGTATTATGGTAGGCCAAAGTCCGGGATCTGTGTGTAAGAGTAAGCAAGTCAAAGGAACAGGTCTTGCATTGGCAACAGCGGTGTACAAGTGTGCACAGATCACCGAGAAATGTGATGTTCCGCTTGGCGCAGACGGTGGATTGTGGCATCCAGGCGATATAGTCAAAGTGTTAGCAATCGGGGCTAGTTTTGCGGTTTGCGGCAGGAGGTTTGCTGGCACCGAAGAATCGCCGGGTGATGTGATAGAGGACGAAGAGACAGGGCTTCGAAAAAAATTGTACCGTGGCATGGGATCGCTTGGTGCTATGCGCGACCGTATGAACATGGGATCACGCGAGCGGTATTTGCAGAACGATATGGAAGAATTGGTGGCAGAGGGGTTTGAAACGGAGGTGCCCTATGTGGGACCTGCTGAAAAGATTACCAAGACACTCGCTGGCGGTATTCGGAAAGGCATGTTTGAGATAGGCGCTTACGATATACCTTCCCTGCGAATCGAAGCGGACTTTTACGAGGAGCAATAATGGAAAACACACAAATCCACGATGACTTGCGTGCGGTGGCGCAATATGTTGAGACCGCTCTTATGTATAAATCTTTCGTGCCAGGAGAGCCTCCCAAAGCGCTCAACCGTGTGTGGGCACTTTTCAAAAAATCGGTTGAGGAACGCACAATACCGATATCACCCGACGGGCTTACCGTACCCGAATGGTCCACCGACCCGTTATTAGTCGTCTTGAGACACCTCTACCATCTGGTACCCAACAAGGAGACACCGCTTTCATTTTTGGCCGTGTTTCGCTTTTTAAATTCCCTCGGCCGGCAGGAGGAGATTATATATCATGTAGATGCGGAAACCGGTCGCGAGCTTTTGGGGGTACTGAAGCGGTTGCAGGATGAGGATTTTGTTTTTGGCATTGTATGTGCCAGGTGCGGGATTTTTCTCGGCAGATAAGTAGTAAGGAAATTTGCACTTGTATCCGCTTGGAGTTTTATGCTTCAAGCGGTTTTTCTTTAACTCGATAATTCTAAACGTGGTACTATAGATGCATGGGGGAGTCTTTTGTTCACACATGTGACAGGAAGGTTATTAAAATCATACGGCAGCTTGCCATACCAATGGGGCGTGTGTCGTTGTTTGTCGTGTTTTTCTGGTTTGGGTTTCTAAAACTGCTTGGTGCAAGTCCTGCGGGTTCTCTTGTGAATGACCTTCTTGGTAAAACCATGCCATTTTGGCCGTTTGAGAGCTTTATGGTGTTTCTGGGCATCTTGGAAATGCTGGTAGGCATCGCGTTTTTAATCGAGGGATGGGAACGTTTTGCGATTGCGCTTATGGCGCCGCATATGATCGTTACCTTTCTCCCGTTTATTCTATTACCAGAGGTGGTGTGGTATACGTTTTTAACACCAACATTAGAAGGGCAGTATATCATAAAGAACCTCGTGGTAATCGCGTTGGCGCTTAGTTTGGGGGCACGCTTGCAGCCGATCGGCGCGCCGCGCCGAGGCCGCTAAAATTGTTGTCCACAGGTTCTTACCGAGTTTGCTCGGTTTTTTTGTTGCGCGGATTTTTATTGCGCGAAGGAGTAGTGTAGAATACGTCTACTGGTAAAAATCCCCCTTCATCCCCCTTTTCCAAAGGGGGACATACGCTCCTCCCTTTGGAAAAGGGAGGTTAGGAGGGATTTCGTAATTCAAAGTAGTTTTCTATCAACTAATGTCCAGCCGCAGCAAGATATGTTGCGGGTGTGTTGTCAGGCACCATGGAAAACATACAGAAAATAAAGAAACGCAACGGAGAGGTCGTAGAATTTGACCAGCATAAAATAACACTCGCGGTGCAAAATGCTTTTTTTGCAACGCGCGGGACGTTAGACGAGGCGCGTCTGCGCGCTATTACCGAGAACGTCGTTATTGAGCTTGTTGCTCTGTTTCCGTCCACCGAGCAGATTCCATCCGTTGAGAATGTGCAGGATATCGTGGAGCGCAAGATCATGGAGCAGGGCTTTTTTGATGTCGCAAAAGCCTATATTCTCTATCGGTATGATCATGCCAAAGAGCGGGAGGAGAAGAAAAAGGATACCTTGCGGCGCATTCAGGAAAATCAGATTACGATTATAAAACGGTCAGGCAAACCGGAGCCGTTTTCAATGGAAAAAATTCGTACATCGCTTCGCTATGCCGCGCGCGGCTGCCAAGACGCCGTGGATATAGAGAGGCTTGCGGAACAATGCCGTAACGAGGTGTATGACAACATGCCCACATCTGAAATTGCGCGCTCATTGGTGTTGGTTGCTCGATCGTTCATTGAGCTTGATCCGGCCTATTCAAAAGTGGCTGCCCGGCTGATGCTGGTAAAGCTCTACAAAGATATAATCGGCTCGAAGATTGACTACGCCCGGCTCGATCAGCAGTACCGCGAGGCGTTTGTGCAGGTACTGCAACATGGCGTGGGCGTGGGAAAACTGGACAAGCGCATGCTGGAGTTTGATCTTGAAAAACTGGCTCTCCGCCTCAAGCCCGAACGCGACGATTTGTTGCGGTATCTGGGTGTGCAGCGGCTGTATGATCAATATTTTTTGAAAAACGCGGAAACTCGGGATGTATTGGAAGCGCCGCAGATGTTTTGGATGCGCGTGGCGATGGGTCTGGCGCTGGGCGAGCAGGAAAAAACCAAATGGGCGGAAGAATTTTACGAAATACTCTCGATGCTCCGGTATGTGCCGTCGAGCCCCACGCTGTATCACGCGGGCATGGTGAAGGCGCAGTTGAGTTCGTGTTTTCTTTCCACGGTGGGGGACGACTTGCATGCGATTTTCAAATCATACGGCGACAGCGCGCATTTGTTGAAATGGGCAGGCGGCATGGGTATGGACTGGACTCCCGTGCGCGCCACTGGCGCTTTGGTGCGGAGCACCGGCGTGGAGTCGCAAGGCGTGGTGCCGTTTTTGAAAATAATGAACGACGTTACGATTTCCATAAACCGCAGCGGCAGGAAGCGGGGCGCGACGTGCGTGTATCTTGAAACTTGGCACTACGACATTGAGGACTTTCTGGAGCTTCGCAAGAATACGGGCGACGAGCGCCGCCGCACGCATGATATGAACACGGCCAACTGGATACCCGATCTTTTTATGAAGCGCGTGCGCGAAGACGGGGATTGGACACTTTTTTCATCGGAAGAAGTGCCGGATCTCCACGAAACATACGGCAGAAAATTCGAAGAGCGCTATATGGCATACGAACGGAAGGCCGATGAGGGGGGTATCCACATGTGGAAGCGTATGAAAGCGCGGGAGCTTTGGAAGAAAATGCTTGCCATGCTGTTTGAAACGGGTCATCCGTGGATTACATTTAAGGATCCATCCAACATCCGTTCGCCCCAAGATCATGTGGGTGTTGTGCACAATTCAAACTTATGCACGGAGATAACGCTTAACAACTCCGCCGAAGAGACCGCGGTCTGCAATCTCGGCTGGATCAATTTCGCTGAGCACGTAACGGACGGTGTGTTTGACGAAGCAAAAGCGGCCCAAACCGTACGGCTTGGCATGCGCATGCTCGACAACGTTGTTGATTTGAACTACTACCCCACAGTCGAAACCAAGCGGTCTAATATGCGCCATCGCCCGGTAGGATTTGGCATGGGCGGATTTCACGATGCGCTCTACCGGATGAATATACAATTTGATTCGGAGGCGGCGGTTGAGTTTGCCGACCGCAGCATGGAGGTTATTGCGTATCACGCGTATCTTGCGTCTTCCCAGCTTGCGGCTGAGCGTAGCGCCTACGAGACATTCAAGGGTTCCAAATGGGATCGCGGCATCCTGCCGCAGGATACCTTGCAGCTTCTGGAGGAAGAGCGCGGCGAGCATATTCCCGTCTCGCGCCGAAGCTCGCTTGACTGGAGCGTGGTGCGCGACGCTATCAAACAATATGGCATGCGCAACTCCAACTGTCTTGCGGTGGCTCCCACAGCGTCCACATCCAACGTGGTGGGGGCGATTCCTTCTATTGAACCGATTTACAAAAACATCTATGTAAAGTCGAATATGTCCGGGGACTTTACCGTGGTAAACGAGTACCTGGTGGAAGATTTAAAAAAGATCGGGTTGTGGAGCAGGGAGATGTTGAATAAAATTAAGTTTAAGGACGGCAATATTTCCAGCATCGCGGGCATTCCAGATCATCTCAAAGAAAAATACAAAGAAGTGTTTCAGATAAATCCCAAGTGGCTTATTCGCGCGGCGGCTCATCGCGGCAAGTGGATAGATCAGAGCCAATCGCTGAACATTTTCTTTGCGGGTTCTTCCGGAAAGCAGATTTCTGAGATTTACCAGTATGCGTGGGAAATGGGCTTAAAGACTACGTATTATTTGCGTACACTTGCGGTCTCGCAGGTAGAAAAGTCTACCGTGAGCGCGGTAGAATACGGGTCCACCCACGTTCGTGTGCAAGAGACGGTTGCGGCCGCAACTCTCGCAGAGGGAATTGTGTCGCAGCAGGCGCAAGGTATGGATGCGGAGCGTATGGCAGTTAGCGAAAGGCCGGTATACTTGACACCCCACATCGAAGCGGCTGATATTCCGGAGTCGCCAGAGAGCAATCCCCTATCTGTACCACAGCCGAAACTGTGCAGTATCGAGGATCCAAGCTGTGAATCATGCCAGTAAATTAGGCGCTAGGCACTAGGCGTTAGGAACTAAGAAAGAAAAATATCTTTCTAGCATCCAGAGCCTAAAGCCTAAAGCCTAAAGCCTAATCTATGCCTATTCAAAAAACAACAGAACGCGTGAACAGTAATAAACGCCGCATCATCAACGGAGAAGACGCGGATGTAATGCAGTTATACCCCATTAAGCACAAATTTGCGTGGGATGCGTATATAATAGGGAACGCCAACCATTGGTTGCCAACCGAAGTCAACATGCAGCGCGATGTTGAGCAGTGGAAGTCTCCGTATGTTCTTACGGCGGACGAGCGTCTTGCGCTGGAAACCGTGCTTGGGTTTTTCACCACAGCCGATTCTCTCGCGGCAAACAACCTGGTGCTTGCCTCCTATAAGCACATCACTTCGCCCGAATGCCGGCTGTATTTATTGCGTCAGGCCTATGAAGAGGCAATCCATACGCATGCGTATCAATACATTGTAGAAAGCCTGGGTATGGATGAAGGGCGCCTGTTCAACATGTACCGCGAGCATGATGCAATTTACAACAAAGACGCGTTTATCCTTACGTTTAACGAAGGCATTTTTGACCCTCACTTCAAAACCGGCACATTCGCGTCGGATCAGAAGTTTCTTGAGAACATGGTTGTGTTTTCAATTATTCTTGAAGGCATCTTTTTTTACAGCGCGTTTGCCGTTATGTTCGGGTTCCAGCGGCAAAATAAAATGGTTGGCGCGGCCGAGGAGATCCAATACATCATGCGCGATGAGTCTATGCACCTTAACTTCGGGATTAACGTTATAAATACTATAAAACAGGAGCAGCCGGAGTTGTGGACAAAGGATTTCCAGGAGCATGTCATGGAGCTTGTGAAAACAGCTGTTGTGCTTGAATCCACATTCGCGGCAAGCGTGTTTCCACACGGCATTTTCGGCATGAACGCCGATGGATTTCGTCAGTATATACAACATATTGCGGACCGCCGGCTGCAGCGGATAGGTCTTCTGGCAGCATATGGCAGTCAGAACCCATTTCCGTGGATGTCCGAAGCCATTGACCTTTCCAAGGAAAAAAATTTCTTTGAGACGCGCGTTATTGAATATCAGACCGGTGGCGCGTTAGAATGGGAATAGGAATCAACGAATAGCGAATCAGAAACGAATTTACGAATGAGGTGAATTAAGCTAAAAATAAGTCCTATTCGTTGATAAAATATTATGCCTACCCAACCTCACCTAAAGTATCTCACGCCGGAAAAATTTCTCAACACGATTCTTGAAGAAGCGGTGCGCGACCGCGCGTCTGATGTGCACATTGAGCCCTTGGTAGATGAATTGCGGGTGCGCTTTCGTATTGATGGATACTTGCAGGAGCGTTACCACCGGCCGCTTATGGAAATTGAGCCGTTAGTAACGCGCATCAAGGCTATTTCCGATCTTGATCTTGCAACGCGCCTTCCGCAGGACGGTCATTTTGAGTTTAGTGTAGAGCTTTCAGAAAGCGCCAAAAACAACACACAAGAAGCTACGCAGCCCGTTGTGGAAATGCGCGAGCCGCCGTCGCGTCTGGCAGACGCGTTCTCGTCACTCTTTAGCACAGGCAAACAAGAAGACGAGTTGGAACAGATTGTTTCTTCCCAGCCGGATAAAAAAGATGTAACAGAAATCAAAGGGACGCAAAAAACGCGCCCCGCGGGCGTGTATGTGCTTAATGTGCGTGTGTCGGTGTTTCCTACGGTCTATGGTGAGGCGGTTGTGTTTCGGTTGCTTAACCGCAGCGACATGCTTATCTCGCTTTCAGGTCTTGGTATGGAAGCAAGTGACCTTGCCGCCATGCGTGATCTTATTACTCGTACGTATGGCATGGTGCTTACCACGGGACCTTCCGGCTCCGGCAAGACCACGACGCTGTACGCGATTCTTCAAGAGCTTAAAAACAAAGAAAAAAACATTATCACGCTAGAAGATCCGGTCGAGTTTTATTTTGGTGATATCCGGCAAACCCAGATTCGGCCCGAACAAGGGCTTACGTACGCGGTAGGCATGCGTTCTGTTTTGCGTCAGGACCCCGACGTTATTATGATAGGTGAAATCCGTGATCGTGAAACGGCTGAACACGCCATGCGCGCATCGTTGGTGGGACGCATGGTTGGCTCCACGGTTCACTCTAATACAGCTGTCGGTACCATCGCGCGCTTGATCGATATGAATGTTGAGCGCAGTCTTATCGCGTTTGCGCTAAACGGCATCATCGACCAGCGGCTAGTGCGCAAGGTATGCGATGTATGCGCCGCATCGTATGCTCCTGATCCTGCAGCGCTCCGGCGTATTGGTATTGCAGATGGCATGAAGGGTACGTTTCGCAAGGGTAGCGGATGCGCGGAGTGCGGCAGTACGGGCTTTAACGGACGCACAGGTGTGTTTGGTATTCTTGTTATGGATGACGAGTTGCAGTCTTTAATTGTGGAGCGTTCTCCCATGCGGGCGTTGCAGGAGTACATGGAAAAATCTGACATGGCAACATTGCGCCAGCGCATAGCGGAAAAAGTGCTCGCGGGTGTTATCACCGCTGAAGAAGCCGCCCGTGCGGTGTGATATACAGTAGAACGAAACTCAAAAGAAGCGTTTTCGGACGTGCTCTCAAAATTAAAAAATCTCCTCGTGCCGTTACAAGTTAATTTTTACTATGTCAGTCATCAAAAAATGCTTTCAAGTAATGCTTTTGTAGCTATTTGGTGTAGTTGATGTAACTTGTAACGGTACTCGCATCAAAAATGCGGGAGATGACGTGATTGCGCGTTAGACAATGTTGTAGTACATTGAAAACATGCCTACTCTTACAATCCCAAAAAAACTTACGAAAGGCGAAGACCTTGTAGTGATTCCGCGTAAGGAATACGAGGAGCTTTTGCGTGTTCAGCAGTCGATGCCAGAGAAAGTAAAAACATTTAAGCCGACTGCTAGTGAAAAGAAAGCTATCGCGGAAGCGCGTAAACGATTTGCGAAAGGCGAATATCTCACTCTCGAAGAGCTTCGTCATGAGCTGGCGCTTAATCGTTGATAAATCGGTAAGTAAAGAATTAAAACGCGTACCGCGCAAAATAGCTACGCGCGTTTTTTCTGTTATAGAGCATTTGGTTGAAGACCCTTTCTTTGGGGATATTGAAAAAATGGAAGGAGAAGATTTTGTGTGGCGTCGGCGTGTCGGTAGTTACAGGATTTTTTATGAAGTACTGCAACGTGAGAAATTAATCCGAATTACGAATGTGAAACGGAGAACTTCAAAGACATATTAAGAATCATAAAAAATCTCCTCGCATCCAAGATGCGGGAGATGATGTAATTTACCGTTGTGTGGCATTATGTCAAGGTGAAAATATTCCTATACAAGTGCTGAGGGGCAGAGTTTATTAAGGGGGCACTCCACGCATTTGGGACGTTGCGCGATGCAGATTGCGCGGCCGTGGTTTATCAAGCGATAGGTGAGGCTAAACCAATTCTTTTTCGGGAAGAGCGTCATCAAGTCTTTTTCAATTTTTACAGGATCGGTTTGTTTCGTAAAACCAAGCCGTTGAGAGAGGCGTATCATATGCGTGTCTATGGCGATGCCTTCTACTACGCCGTAGGCGTTTCCCAGCACCACATTCGCGGTTTTGCGGGCTACTCCGGGCAAGGTAAGCAAGTCCTGCATGGTATGAGGAAGTTTTCCGTTGAAGGTATCCTGGATTTTTTTACATGCCCTAATGATATGTTTTGTTTTTGCATGATAGAATCCCGATGGACGTATCTCTCTTTCAAATAGTGACGGTTTCGCATGCGCAAAGTCTTTCGCGGTTTTATATTTTTTGAAAAGGGGTACGGTAACTTCGTTCACTTTTTTGTCGGTGCATTGGGCCGAAAGTATAACAGCCACGAGAAGTTGGATATTGTTTCCATATTTCAACGCGATTTTTGCATTCGGGTACGTTTTGGTAAGCACCCGAACTATTTGCGTCGCGCGTTTTTTCTTGTCGGCGACGGGTTCCGTTTTGATCCACGGTTTTGTATACATTTGAAATTTTTCCATAATTTTTTCAGATGTTTTTATTTTACACAATATATGATACTATGTGAAAGCAAGCATATATTCTAGATAAAATTTATGCAAACATTTATCAAATACATCGTAGTACTTGGTATCATTACAGGCGCTGTTTTTTTGCTTTCGCGTAGCACTATTTCACTAAAAGAAGAAGGCACAAGAGCGTCTGAACCATCACTCACTGCTGATATACAGACAAATTTCGGGATGATTACCGTGGAGCTTTTCCCGGAGGATGCGCCGAAAACGGTAGAGAATTTTATCAAACTCGCCGAATCAAAGTTTTATGATGGCACAAAACTCCATCGCATCATCAAAAATTTTATGATTCAAGGCGGAGATCCAAACAGCAAAGATACTGATTGGTCTGATGACGGCAAAGGCGGGCCTGGCTACGCGTTTGAAGATGAATTTAACGAACACAAAGTGGTGCGTGGCGCGCTCGCCATGGCCAATTCCGGACCTAACACAAACGGCAGTCAGTTTTTTGTCGTGACTGCCAAGGAAACCCCGTGGCTCGACGGAAAGCATACCGTATTCGGTCGTGTGGTAAGGGGCATGGAAATAATCGATAAAATAGAATTGATGGCCACAAATGAAAAAGATCATCCGCTGGAGGACGTAGTGATTGAGAACATAGCGATACCACGGTGACCATGGAACAACAGGTTCGAAAACACAATAAAAGCGGCGAGTACCTAAAAGATGTCGTGTATGGCGCAAACGACGGTGTTATTACGACGTTTGCAGTTGTCGCGGGCGTTGCGGGAGCAGGTCTTGATAGCGCTATTGTTGTTTTGTTGGGGCTTGCAAATTTGCTGGCTGATGGATTTTCCATGGCCGCGTCAAACTATCTGGGCAGCAAGTCCGAGCGCGACTATGTCATGCGTGAACGAGATACGGAAGAAATGGAATTGCATGCTGAACCGAAAAGGGAACACACAGAGATGTTTGGCTATCTGCGGCGCAAGGGATACGCCCAACAAGATGCCAAAGCTTTGCTTTCACTGCTTTCAAAAAACAAAAGCTTGTGGCTTGATATTATGAGTCATGAGGAACTTGGCATAAGTCCACCGAATGGCGCAAGTACACCCGTTCGCGCCGCGCGGGCGACTTTTTTTTCGTTTGTGTTTGCCGGCGCTGTGCCGCTTATACCGTATATGGTTTTTACCGGTGGCGACTTGTTTAGTATCGCTTCCTGGAGCACCGCCGTTGTTTTGTTTACGATTGGCGCGGCGCGGTCATTGTTTACCGATCAACGATGGTATACTGCGGGATTTGAAATGTTGTGTGTTGGTGGAACCGCGGCGTTGATCGCCTATAGCGTCGGTTATTTGCTAAGCGTGATGCTGTAATGGCGTTTTGTTATTTCCGTTCTTCAAGATGTGCGTGAGCAATTCTGCGTTTTGCGCCTTCGCTCAAGACGCCAAATCGCACTTCGTCTCCTATGGTGAGTCCTTCAAGCATGTCTTCGAGGGTTTCTTTTTCGGTGATACGCTTTTTATTGCATGTAAGAATAATATCGCCTTCTCGGAGCCCCGCCTTAGCCGCAGCACTCCCGGGAACAATCGCATGGTCTCCGGGAAACGCTTCTTTAAGGATCAATGCGCCATGCGTAACCGGAAGCCCAAAACGATCCGCGATGCGCTTGTTCAAGAGCACATAACGTACGCCCAGAAACGGCCGGCGAATGCGGCCATGCTGGGTTATGTCGTCGAGATCGCGCTTTGCCTTTATTACGGGAATGGCAAAGCCGATGTTTTGCGCCCCAAATACAATAGCAACGTTGATACCAATGACATTGCCATCCAAGTCAATAAGCGGGCCGCCGGAGTTTCCCGGGTTTATGGCCGCGTCGGTTTGGATAAGGCCGCGGAGCCGTTCTTGGCGGCCGGACATATCGGTAATTGCCGAGATAAGGCGCGAGAGGCCGGAGATGACGCCGGTGGAGACCGAGTTTTTAAATTCACCGAGCGCGTTGCCGATGGCGATCACCGTCTGCCCCAGCTCAAGCGGTTTTTCTTCGGCAAGCGATACAACAGGAAGTTCCGGTAGCGTGCGCCCGCGCATCTCAATTTTAAGAATTGCAACGTCGTGAATGGGATCGCGCGCAACTATTGATACGGGGTATGACTGGTCGTTGTGCAGGACCGCAGTATATTCCGCTTCTGGGTCCGCGACTACATGGCGGTTTGTAAGAATGATGCCAGTTTTATTCACCAGAAACCCCGAGCCGCCGCCAAGCCGCACCTTGCCGTCGTCGGTGGTGGGAATGTCATCAGGAATTTCTTCGCTATCCATACCCATGCCGGGTGTGGCTTCTCCAAACGGTGATACACCAAAGGGGGCGAGTTTGCGGGCGGCTTCCTGCAACGCTTGCCAGTCTTTTGCCGCGGTAATGGATACTACGGCGGGCATGACTTTTTTAACTGCCTCTACAATTTGTTCTTCGTATGTCATATAGATAAGTATACTTGCAAATAGATAAGTAAGCTAGTATAGTAGGGGCGGATATGCGAAAGAAGAAAGGAGATACAGATGGAAACAGGAATATATGAAAATGAACTGTTTGAATCGTATGTGCTGTTACCCGAGCAAGTTACCTCTTTGGCAGCAGCAGATTCTCCCGAACATCGGTTCATGCGGGTCGTGTTGGAAGATGCACTCAAGGGATATCAGAGATATAAAGACAAGAAATCTCTGAGAGCGCGGCGGTTGTTTCAGGAAGATGAGAAGTGGTTTCGGTCTGCTGACGTGTCGTGGCCGTTTTCTTTTGAAAATATCTGCATGGCGCTGGGTCTAGATGCCCAAGCAGTGAGGAAAGAGCTTTTCAGAAAGGATTCCAAAGTGAAAGTGCCAATGATTAACTTGATCACCTATCACCGCACAAAAATTGGATAGGTTTCACATGCGCTGCCAAATTGTGGCGGTGCTTTTTTGTTCCGTTTTCTGGTACAATACACTCATGACTCAAGACAAAAAATTTCCGGATGGGTTTTTGTGGGGGGCGGCGACGTCAGCTCATCAAGTTGAAGGAGACAACCGGAACGATTGGACGGAGTGGGAAAAGAAAAACGCCGAGCGGCTTTCAAAAACAAATGGCGCGAAATATCCTCCGGAAAATTATATTTCCGATCAGGCGTGTGATCACTACAGTCGCTACGAGGAAGATTTTGATATCGCAAAGTCTCTTGGCCACAATGCGCACCGGTTTTCCATTGAGTGGTCTCGCGTGGAGCCGGAAGAGGGAAAGTTTGATGAGAAAGAAATTGAACACTACCGCGACGTAATCCGCGCGTTACGCGAACGGGGCATGGAGCCGTTTGTAACATTGTGGCATTGGACAAACCCTATTTGGTTTGCTGAAGCGGGCGGTTGGGAGAATAAAAAAGCGACGGAATATTTTGTGCGCTATGTGGAAAAAGTTGTTGATGTTCTCGGCGACGTGAAATTTTGGATAACCATGAATGAGCAAGAGGCGTTTGCGCGCCATGGCTACTTTACGAAAGATCGCCCGCCCGCCACCGGCACTATTTTTACGGCATATCATGTGCTTAAAAAACTGGTTCATGCTCATGAGCAGGCGTATCAAGTTATAAAAAATATACGACCAAAAAGCCTTGTGGGGTTTTCGGAAAGCCGTGTTTTTTTTGAACCGTATAACAGGTTGCCCCACAATCTCCTTGCGACAAAACTTATTGCGTGGTGGAGGAACAACGCTTTTTTTGATCAGTTTGTCAAACATTCTGATTTTATTGGCCAGCAGTATTATTTTCACTCAAGGGTACGATTGAATCCGTTTGTGTCCCACTGGGGCTTTCAGTATAACGAAAATAAGAAAGTAAGCGACATGGGGTGGGAATTGTATCCGGAAGGACTATACCATGTGCTCACGGACTTAACAAAATATAAAAAACCTATTTATATCACAGAGAACGGGCTTGCCGATGCACGGGATGAACACCGGGCGTGGTTTATCCGGGAGCATGTTCGTTGGATGAAAAAAGCAATGGATGAAGGGGCTGATGTGCGTGGATATTTTTATTGGTCACTATTGGACAATTTTGAGTGGGACAAAGGATTCTGGCCGCGATTCGGACTCGTGGAGGTGAATTACCAAACGCTCGAGCGAACAATTCGCCCGAGCGCGTGGGAGTATAAGAAAATAATTATGGATCATGAAGCGTGAATCATGAAGCATAAGATATTAAATTCCTCACTTTTATGTTCCATGTTTCAAGTTTTATGTTATATGCTTTATGAACTGGTTTCTCATATCACTTCTTGCACAATGGGTTACCCCCTGCGAACTCATTTGCTTTTCAAGCGTACATATTTTATAATACATACATGACTGTGGTTGAGCAAAAAATATCATTACTGGAAAAAGAAGTACAACAACTTCGCTCGTTTATTATTGGTATCGCAGGAAAAGATCCGGAAGGCGACTATAAGCCGGAGTTTGTGGATGATATTTTTAAAGCGCGCAGTGAGAAATCTGCCTATACATTTCATGGAAAATCTTCATTTCTTACCGAACTGCACCGCCGCAAGGCATCATGATCCGCGTTCTTACAACAGAACGTTTTCTTGATGGAGCCGCATATTTACCAAAACAGCAACAGCAGAAACTTGCAAATCTTCTTATAACATTGGAAGAAAATCCCTTTCATCCAAAACTTCGCACAAAATTATTGCGCGGTACGCTCACCGGCCTTTATGCATTTCGTATAACGCGCGACTGGCGTGTGATCTTTCAATTTCAAGATACACACACCATACTACTCCTCCGCACCGCAAACCGTAAAGACATCTACCGATAAATAGATTTCCTCTCACATTCTACTCCACAAAATAACTACTCACTCCTCCCTTTGAAAAAGGGAGGTTGGGAGGGATTTTACAAGATGTATTTTTTAAAAATCCCCCTTATTCCCCCTTTTACAAAGGGGGAATTTCCCAAGGTGTGAGCAGTTACTCCACAAACTATTGAACTTTGTCCTCGGACTCTGCATTTTAATGCAGGGTCCTTTTTTGTACGCTAGAATAAAAATGGTAGTAGGTGAATATACGGGAGAAAAGTTGATATGTTTGGTTATTTAGAAAGCGCCTTTTAATTGAAAGGCGTTTTTTCTTTTGATGAGCTATACTAGAAGTGTATTTTAAACTAACGCCTAAAGCCTAGCGCCTAATTTTTTTATGAACTGGTTTCTTATATCACTTCTCGCACAGGTTGTTCTTGGCACCGCATCGGTGGTTGATAAGCTGTTCCTCAAAAAATCCTATCCAAATCCGGTAGGGTACACGTTTTGGATAGGAATATTAGGTTTAGTGTCGGTGTTTCTTTTGCCGTTCGGGTTTGAATGGGCAGAATCTGCAGTAGTGGTGCGTGCGTTGTGGGGAGGCGCTGTGTTTATGGCCGCACTTCTGCTTTTTTATTGGGCATTGTATTACGGAGAAGCATCAGGGGCAGTGGTTGCCATTGGCGGTCTTTCGCCGGTAGCAACATTATTTTTTTCTTTTGTGCTCATGGGCGGTTCGCTTGCATCTTACGAAATTGCAAGCTTTTTTCTTTTGGTAATTGGCAGTTTTCTTCTGTCGTTTACCGCAGAGCGGACCGTGCGCCTGCGCGTGGCAGGGCTCGTTGCGGCAAGCGCCCTCTTATTTGGGTATTCCAATATTCTTGCCAAGCAAGTGTTTGACGCTACCTCATTTTTCACCGGATTTTTCTGGCTAAAAATCGGCGGAGTTATTGCGGTGTTCCTACTGTTTTTTTACGCGCCGTGGCGAAAGGCGATTCTCAATCCGGGAGAGAAAGACGAGTTTCATAATCGTCTTGGCTATTTTACCAACCGAGTGTACGCAGGCGTCGGTTCTATACTAATATATTACGCTATCGCATTAGGCGTGCCGCCGCTGGTGGATGCCATGCAGGCAGTACGGTTTTTATTTGTGTTTCTCGGCGGTTGGCTGGTGCTTCGTGAGACGTTTCGCGGAAAAATTCTTGCGCTAAAAATCGCCGCGTTTATAATAGTGTCTCTTGGGGTGTTGTTTCTCGGCGTGGGCACCTATCTCTCACACACAGCGCCAGATCCGAACCGGTCTATCGCGTGGGGAGTTACATTTTCAGAAAAATTCGCACGGGAATTTTTTGTGCCAAATGACAGTGCGCCCGGTCGGATGACCGGGTCGGATGAGTATTGGAAAAGTAACTATGACGCGATTCTTGATGATCTTGGCGTGCGGCATCTCCGATTGGTTGCTTACTGGGATCTTCTGGAGCCAACGGAAGGCGTATTTGATTTTTCAGGGCTTGACTATCAAATGCGCCGCGCGGAGAAAGTCGGGGCGGATGTTATCTTGGTGGTAGGAAAGAAAGTGCCGCGGTGGCCGGAGTGCCACACCCCGCACTGGGTGCGGGAATTTTCAATTTCCAATTTTCAATTTCCAAACAAACAAGACGAAAAACTACTGGAGTTTGTTGAAGTAGTTGTAAAAAGATACAACGATTCTCCGGTACTTCGTTATTGGCAGGTGGAAAATGAACCATTTTTGCCGTTTGGAGAGGGAGCGTGCGCTCTTTCCGGGAAAGAGCTTTTGGAAAACGAAATAGAACTTGTGAAAAAACTAGACCCGGCGCATCCAGTTGTCATCACGGATTCAGGAGAAATTGGGGCGTGGGTGCGTGCCGCGAAACGCGGGGATGTATTTGGCACCACCATGTATAGAAGAGTACACAACGACCGTCTTGGCAACTTCGAATATCCTATTGGTCCGTGGTTTTTCCGCGTGAAAGAAAAAATAGTCCGCTTTTTGCTTCAAGATTACGAGAAAAAATTTATAGTGGTTGAACTTGGCATGGAGCCGTGGTTGCCCCAACAGCTCTATGAGACAACGCCGGAGGAACAAATGCAGGTTTTTGATTTTGAGTTTTTCAAAGATTCTGTGCGATTTGCCAAAGATACGGGGTTTGATGAGTACTATCTGTGGGGTGCTGAATGGTGGTATTGGTTAAAAACAAAACACAACGATCCCCGGTTTTGGGATGAGACGGGTGAGTTGTTTCCCAACTAAAGAAAAAACCGGCTTGCTACCGGTTTTGTGATTTGAAAGAGGAGTGATGCAAGTTATATTCTTTGAGATAGTTACGGAGTGTCCGCGTGGTCAATTTTGATATCTGAGCCGCTCTGGTCATGTTGCCTTGCGTTCTAAATAAGATCGCAGTAATGTATTGTTTCCTAGCGTCTGCGAGTGTCGGCAGTACCTCATCATATTTGATGAGCGGCGAAGGTATTTCGATGTGTGATAAAGAGATTTCAACAGGCGGCAAAGGTATTTCGTGAAGCTGGAAGAAGTCGCTAGCCCCAACAACTTGTTTATCCACTCGCTTTTTGATATATTGCAACTTTGTTGGTGGTGTGCGATTTTTTCTATAAAATTTTTGTTAGAAATATAATCATCCACTTGGCTTTTACTTAGTTCCCGAGTAGTAAAAAGAAACATTAAAATCTCATAGTAAACGTGCTCCGCACTTCTTTTTAGTTTTTTCTCGGATATACTCATAGCTTTCCAGTGAACGGTTGATTGAGAATTGATTATCTTGGTGTTGGAACTCAAGTTAGGCGCTATCTATCAACTCTTGCAAGACATAACTACCCCAGATTTTAATTTGGTGTCCTCGGCAGGAATTGAACCTGCATCAAAGGCTTAGGACGCCCCTATTCTGTCCGTTGAACTACGAGGACATAATTAACTGATTAAGTCTTTTTATAATGCAAAATATTTCTTTTAATAACAATCCTCCTTTTTTAACTCTGACTCTACACATGCCATATTTAAGTTTACCTTTCTTTTTACCTTTTAAAACATTCACGCTCGTCTCTTTCCCTAGCTTGATTCCGGTTACTTCAGACCAAAATTTAAGGCAGTTTTTCTTGTTGAGATCTTCATATATTCTTACTGAAATTTTAAGGTCGCTGTTCTGAATTCCGAAAGTAGTTCGTAAGGTATAAAGAAATAATCTAATTAAATCCGGATCAGTATTGGAAAGTCCAAAATCTTTTTTTGATCCCTCAGCCCAATATAAAGAAGTTGCTATAAGGGCTAAATCTTTTCGTGTCAAACAATCCATTAATTGTTCGGCTTTTCCCTTAGCTGTATCCCAATGTCGCTCAGAAATGATTTTACTTGCATTACGGCGGTTAAGCCATCTTTGATAATGTTTAGGGAGTATGTTAATATTTTTTATGTATCTCGATGCGGTTGATTTCGAAATTTCGCACATGCGGCTTATTTCGGGTACACTATAACCCCGAGCTCTTAAACTTCGGATTTCGGAGATTTTATCATCTTGGATAGGTAGCATATACCCAGAGTATCAGTACATACAATTATGTCAAGGACGGACTTGCTCTATCCAGTTGAGCTATGGGGGCTTAGGCCATGGCGGGTAGGTGTTTGCTCTATCCGCTCCGACGCTCTGCTTTGCCCGCCCAGAGGCGGGTCCGCCTCGGGCGGAAACTACGAGGGCATGTTGCCATAGTATAAGAAAATGGTAGTATTGTCTTGTAGCAACTTGAAATACATCAATCCCGAAAAGGAGGGTTTATATGCCGCTACCTGGAATTCTTGAAAACCGCTTTTGCCCTCTTTGCGGGTTTCAACTCGAAGGCGATAATTTTCTTGAAACAATAGAGCAAAGCGAAGAAGAATATTATTTGTGCCTGCAAGGTAAACACACCGCACCATGTGTGGTGCAAGAAGAACGGCACCACGAAGAATGGCCGGTAAGTTTTTTTGTGGTATGGCGGGCAGACGGCGCAAAAATCAAAAGCGAGAAGAGATGGTGTTTGTTTTGCGGCTTTCCAACAGATGAATGTTATACATATATTGATTTTACTGCGGAGAGTCAACAAAAAGGGTGTGTGTTCTCTGTTTGCTCTAGCGTAGAATCCCATGCGTGGCAAGAAGTTCATAATGAGACATGCATTTTCTTTGTAGAGGAAACAGTAGAGAAGTTGGCTCTTTTAGAGCACATGTTCATGTTTCTTAGTTGGGGGTTGCCAAATTGATTAAGTCGCTCCCCATTATGCTTTTCGCACGGTGTCTTGTTGCGAAAAGCATTTTATTTTGCCATACATTATTATGTATACTAAGCGGTGTGTAACCCGCCCATAGCTCCCTCCTTCACTCGCCTTCGGCGAGCTTCGGAAGGGCACGCATCTCAATAACACGATGTTAGTCCTTCTGAAGCTAAGCGAATGCTTAGCGTAGGAGGACCGCCCATAGCTCAATTGGCAGAGCAGGGGACTCTTAATCCCAAGGTTGTAGGTTCGATTCCTACTGGGCGGACACTTAGAAAAAGGCAAGCCAGAGGAAGCCGCCTCGCTTCGCTCGGCGACTGATTGGTATTCAATTTTGTGGGTCTGAAAAACATTTTTGCAATCTCGATTCCGATTTTCATAGCACATGGGCTAGAAGAATACTTTACGGGATTTTTTAACATTGATAACATTTCCCGATTTGTTTTCAGCCCACTTGAAACCATGCCTCTTCTCCAGGCCACTTTTCTGCTTTTCCAAATTATGATTTGGTTGCTTCTCATAATTTCTTTGCTCTTAATCACGAGTGAAAAATGGCAATCGCGTTTAATGATAATTCCAGGACTGATTTATATTTTTGAGTTGCACCATTTGTGGAAGGCGCTAATCTCTGGGGGCTATTATCCCGGACTAATAACCGCAATTGCTTTTCCGATAATCGGCTTTCTATTTTGGAAAGAATTGTTAAAGCACTACAAACATGTTTAGAGTTATTGCTTTCGCAAATACTTTCGCCATTATTGATTTGATACTCCATCAACTTTTCCATCTGTGGATTTCTGTCGCGCCACGCTCGTATGAATGGGCGATGAATTTGTTTGTCGCTGGTCTTCATCTCCAAGTAACTGATTTTGATAGCAGTTTTACTCATGTTGCCTTGGGTACCATAGTTGAAGCATCGGCTTTCTGGATTCTTGGTGCTTCATTTGCATTGATTTACAATCGGCTATCAAAGTCATAGGATTAGTTGCCGCCAAAGAAAAACTTGTTCCCGTTTTATCTGGCAAAATGAAGTTACAAAACGCAATCCCGCCTTCTAAAATTTTAAATAAGTGGCGGGAACATTGTCATCCTCCTTCGCCAAGGCTACGGAAGGACAAGTCGGTGCGGCTCCGCCGCCTTTCGGATTTTTCGCGGGGGGTTCCTCGCCCTTCGACAAGCTCACTATTTTAAGAATACCGGACACTTGTTTTATTCCTCTTATTTGCTATGCTGTAAGCATGAAAAAACATAAAGAAATAATCTATCAATACGAGGTTCTTTTTGACCCAAATGGGGTGGGATATACCGTTACGGTACCCAAACTCCCCGGACTTGTTACTGAAGGGAACAATTTAAAAGACGCGCGGGAAATGGCAAAAGATGCTATTCGGTGTTACCTCGGAGCAATCTTAAAAGAAAAAGCTATTGCTTTCGGAACCACACGACATGAGAGGATCAGAGTAGCAGTATAATTTTACTTTGTGCCAAAACTTCCGCGTATACCATCTTCGTTGGTAATTCGAGCTCTCAAACGGGCTCATTTTTACGAATTTCATCAATCGGGAAGCCATGTACAACTTCGACATCCTGATACACAGGAGTTGCGAGTCACAATACCATTTCATAGGAAAGATTTAACACCAAAAACACTGAAATCAATTATTCAACAAGCTGGTTTAACTGTCGAAGAATTTATTAAATTGCTCTAATCTGGCAGGAGCTCCCTGTCTTTTGATTTTACTTTGTTTGTCTGGAGCCATGTTTTTGCCCGCCCCTTAGGGGCGAGGTCTCGTCTTTGGCGGAGGCGGAAAACCACGCTTTTATTTTATCCCAAAATAGTATTCGAATTCCAATAAATTCCAGACCAACAAAAATCAACCAAGAACCCGGTGTAAAAGGCGTAACCAGAGCCAAAAGACCGATAACGATTAAGAGAATGCCGATTGTTTTTTTAACCACAGATTTACACTTACATTATAGATTTTTCTCTCCTTGATATATTGTCGGGGTAGGCGGAATCGGACCGCCACTACAAGACCCCCAGCCTTGCGTACTACCACTATACTATACCCCGCTACTTCTATTTTGGCATATGAAAAAAGGAGCTCCAACTCCCTCTTGTCCCTCTTCGCTTACAACTTGTTACTTGGTACTTACTGCTAATTTGAGATGCTTCCCGCCTTTGAGACACCGGGTGCATATTTTTATGCGCCTGCCCGTTGCCAACGTTGCCCATTGAAGATTGGGATAATGCCGTTTCCATTGCACGGGGTTGTAGTGCGCGCGCAGCAGACTGCGTTCACCACCCATGCGTGAAGTTTTATTGCAGGTTGGACACGATTTCATGGTCTTATTTCTAGCAAATTTATTGTGAGTACGCAATAGACCAACATTCAATTGGGAGTTGTAAATTGAAAATCATTTCTCTATTATAATGATTATGGATACAAGCGCTCTGAGTTTTATATTCCAAATAGCCATACTCGTTATGTCTGTGGTAATTCATGAAGTATCGCACGGTTTTATGGCTTATGCGCTGGGCGATCCTACCGCCAAATATGCCGGGCGGCTTACCTTAAATCCGATACCGCATATTGATCCGTTTGGTTCGATTATACTTCCGTTTGTTCTTTCCTTGTTGCCGGGCGGGATAGTGTTTGGCTATGCAAAACCAGTGCCTTATAATCCTTACAATCTTCGTGACCAAAAATGGGGCCCCGCATTAGTGGCTGGCGTGGGTCCGCTTTCAAATCTGTTTGTTGCGTTCGTGTTTGGACTCATTATCCGTTTTGGCGCGACTACTTCATTTGCGATCCCCGCTGCATTTTTTGAAATTGCATCCCTTATTGTTCTTTTAAATATTGTGCTTGCGGTATTCAACTTGGTGCCAATACCGCCGCTTGATGGCTCGCGCGTGCTCTTTACACTGCTTCCATACCACATGGATCACATCCGGCAGTTTCTGGAACAATATGGCTATATCTTACTGCTTGTGTTTATTTTCTTTTTCTTCCACATACTGCATCCTATCATCGAACAATTATTTTATTGGTTTACAGGTTTAGGGCCCAACCTCCTGGGGGATTTCATTGAATGTTTTCGCCATGGTTGTTCTTTATGATCATGGATGATAATGAGTTATACGGACGTAACTTCTTGCTTTCCGCGGCTTACTGTGATACAAATGCCAATATGCAGCAGGTTGTTGAACAAAAAATGAATTATGGAAAGGTGCTGGAACGGCAGGAAATTATCCTGCGGGAGATTGATCAGATCAAAACTAAGATGCGACTACTTGGTTCTTTGGGTCGCTTCAAGGAAGTTGCACGGAGAGGGCAGCAATTTGCAAAGAAACATGGGATAACACAAAAAGACGTTCTTGAGAATGATTAAAGTTGTATTAGATACCAATGTTGTTATTTCTGCGCTTTTTTGGAAAGGTGTCCCCCACACTATTGCTGAAAAAGGACTCAAAGGAAGTTTTGTACTTGTAACGTCGCATGAGATTCTAAAGGAGATTAAAGACAAACTTGAGGGAAAGTTCAGATTTCCTACAATAGATACTGCCGCTTTTATCGATATTCTTGTACTAAACTCTGAAATTGTTATGCCAGTGGAGAAGCTCAATGTTGTTAGTAAAGATCCTACGGACAATAAAATAGTTGAGTGCGCTATTGCTGGTAAAGTTGACTATATTATTTCTGGTGATAAGCATCTTTTGAATATCAAAGGATATGAGGGAGCGAGAATTATTTCTCCCACAGAATTTCTGAAACTGATTAGTTGACACTGTGTCTTTATTTTGATAGCGTTATTTCTACGTTTTTGTTTACATATGCCAACAATTAACCAATTAGTACGGAAACCGCGCAAGACCGCTCAAGCGAAAGCAAAAACGCCCGTGCTCCGGCGCGGCTTTAACACGGTTCACAATCGGCCTACGGAATACGCGTCGCCCTTTAAGCGCGGCGTATGTGTGGCGGTGCGTACGACAACGCCAAAAAAACCGAACTCGGCGTTACGTAAAATTGCCCGCGTACGGCTTACCAACGGCATGGAAGTAACGGCATATATTCCGGGAGAGGGGCATAACTTACAGGAACACTCGGTGGTGATTATCCGCGGCGGGCGCGTGAAAGATCTTCCGGGTGTGCGGTACCACATTGTGCGCGGTATGCTGGACGCAAGCGGTGTGGAAGGTCGCAAACAGGGGCGGAGCAAGTATGGAGCAAAGAGACCTAAATAGGCTCTAGAGGGTTAGGCGCTAGGCTTTAGGAAAAGATATAGAAATGTCTTCTAGAGCCTAAGGCCTAGTGCCTAATTTTCTAAACAAATGAGACGAAAACCAGCAACAAAACGAGAAATACCGGCAGATTACAAATGGGACTCCCCGCGAGTTGCCAAGTTTGTAAATATAATCATGTGGGACGGCAAGAAATCAGTTGCCGAACACGTTGTATATGATGCGTTGGATATCGTTGCAAAAAAAGCGAGCGTGGAAAATCCTGTCGTGGTTTTTGACCTTGCGCTCGACAATGTTGCGCCGCTTGTGGAAGTGCGTTCGCGCCGCGTAGGAGGTGCAAACTATCAAGTTCCGGTAGAGGTGCGCGGGCCGCGCCGCATGACGCTTGCGATGCGCTGGCTTGCAGCCGCCGCCCGTTCGCGCAAAGGCGCGCCTATGGCCGAACGCCTCGCGGAAGAGTTGTTTCTGGCATCCAAAAACGAAGGCGTTGCAATAAAGAAGAAACTAGACACGCATCGCATGGCGGACGCCAACAAGGCATTTGCTCATTTTGCGTGGTAGAAAATCAACGAATAACGAATTAAGTACGAATAAACGAATGAAGGAGTTGAAAAGAAGTGATTTGGTATATCCCGAATTAAGTTATCGGATTATAGGTTGTGCGTTTGAAGTTTATAACATTTTAGGTCAGGGTCGCCAGGAAAAGCATTACCAGAAAGCGTTGGTGGAAGAATTCAAAAACATAGGGCTTGCAATAATTGAACAGGTTTACTATCCTATTTCATTCAAAAATAAAAATATCGGAAAAGACTTTCTTGATTTCTTGGTTAATAGTCAGGTAGTTGTAGAAATCAAAAAAGGTGATAGATACTCCAAACAACACATTGATCAAGTATTAGAATATCTTAAAGTTAGCGACAAACAACTTGCTATCTTAATTAATTTTGGATCGCAGGGTGTCCACTTCAAAAGAATTATAAATTTTAATTCGTAAATTCGTACTTAATTCGTTATTCGTTGATTTATGAGACAATACCCTTTAGAAAAAACTCGTGACTTTGGTATTATCGCTCACATCGACGCTGGCAAAACCACCGTTACCGAGCGCGTTTTGTTTTACACGGGGGTTTCCCACAAAATCGGCGAGGTGCATGAGGGAAAGGCCATTATGGACTGGATGGAGCAGGAGCGCGAACGCGGCATTACTATCACTGCCGCTGCCACAACTTGTTTCTGGAAACGCACCTATGCGCCTGACACGGGAGAATTTCGGTTTAATATTATTGATACCCCGGGCCATGTGGATTTTACCGCAGAAGTGGAACGGTCGCTCCGCGTGCTTGATGGAGGAGTGGTGGTGTTTGACGGAGTAGCGGGTGTGGAACCGCAGTCTGAAACCGTATGGCGCCAAGCCGACAAATACAAAGTGCCGCGCATTTGTTTTATAAACAAGCTTGATCGTATGGGCGCGAGTTTTGAGAAAAGTTTTGCTTCAATTCTCGATCGTCTCACACCCAATGCTGTTGCGGTTACCATTCCCATTGGTCTCGAATCAGATTTCGCAGGCATTATTGATTTAGTCCGCATGAAGACGATTAAATTTTTGGGAGAGCGAGGCGAGCATGTATCAGAATCAGATATTTCGGCAGACAGGAAAGAAGAGGCAAAAAAGTGGCGCGCAGTGCTTCTTGAGAAAGTTGCAGAAACAGACGACGTGCTTACGGAAAAGTTTCTTGAAGGAGGTGAAATTTCTGAAGACGAATTGCGAACAGCCCTTCGAAAGGCGACTCTTGCCTACCGCTTGGTCCCCGTATTTTGCGGGTCTGCTCTCAAGAACAAGGGTGTCCAGATTGTGCTTGACGGTGTCATTGACTATCTTCCCGCGCCGACGGACGTACTGCCCGTTACGGGGCATGACCCAAAGACAGATGAAGAAATAACACGCCAAGCGCGTGATGATGTTCCATTTGCCGCACTTGCATTTAAGTTGCAGACGGATCCTTATGTGGGCCAACTGACGTATTTTCGGGTGTATTCTGGCATGCTCGAGGCGGGGTCGTATGTTTTGAACGCGACAAAAGGAGAAAAAGAGCGCGTCGGGCGGATTTTACGCATGCATGCGAATGATCGCGAGGATGTAAAAGAAATTTTTGCGGGTGAAATCGGCGCCCTGGTTGGCATGAAGAATACATTTACAGGAGATACGTTGTGTGATCCCGATCACCCGATTATTTTGGAAAAAATTACGTTCCCGGAACCGGTGGTCGCCATGCGTATTGAGCCAAAGACGAAGGCCGATCAGGAGCGTATGGGTCTTGCGTTAAAACGCCTGTCTGATGAAGACCCGACGTTTCGCATTAAATCAGACCCTGAAACGCTTGAAACCATTATCGCGGGCATGGGCGAGCTGCATTTGGAAATTTTAGTAGACCGCATGAAACGGGAGTTCAAGGTGGACGCAAACATCGGCCGGCCGCAGGTAGCATATAAAGAGACAGTTAAAAAGAAGGCCGAGGCCGAAGGAAAATATATCCGCCAGTCGGGCGGTAGAGGGCAGTATGGGCATGTGTGGTTGAAGATCGAACCCTTGGAGCGCGGTGCGGGGCTTCTATTTGAAGATAAAATAAAAGGAGGTGTGATACCGCGCGAGTATATTTCGGCGGTGGAGAAAGGTGTTCGCGAGGCGGCCGACAAAGGCGTGATAGCCGGCTTTCCATTCATTGACGCGAAAGTTACTTTGTATGACGGATCATATCACGAAGTAGACTCGTCGGAAGCCGCGTTTAAGATTGCCGGATCCATAGCGTTCCAGGAAGTTGCTAAACGCGCCAATCCCCTGTTGCTTGAGCCTATTATGAAAGTGGAAGTCGTAACGCCGGATACATTCATGGGAGATGTTACCGGCGATATTAATTCCAAACGCGGGCGCATTGAAGAGATGTCAGACCGCATGAACGTAAAGGTGATGCAGGCCCAAGTGCCGCTTGCCGAGATGTTCGGTTATGTAACGAATCTTCGCTCCATGACCGAAGGCCGCGCAAGCTACACTATGGAATTCAGCCATTATGAGGAAATACCAAAACACGTCGCTGAGCAAATTGTGGAAGGAAGGAAATGAGTCGCCCGTTTTATTTCCAACAAACATACGCGATCGCGAAAAATGTTGGAAAAAGCACAAACTTGCCTTTTCCGCCAACTTTATCTTCTTGGTATTCAATCATTTAGAATTCTTTCTTCAGCTAACTTTATAAAGTTCCTTTATTTTGCATAACTTTATAAAGTTTGGTAATATAAATCCATGACTATTCGTCAAAAACTGGAAATTATCCAAAAAATGCTGGGATTAACACAGACAAAGCTCGCCGAAAAATTCGGCGTGTCTTTTGCCGCTTTTAACAGCTGGTGGACCGAAAAATCAAAGCCCCGGCCTAAAATGCAGGCCGCCATAGACGAGCTGTTTTTGGAAGTGACCGGACAAAAAATAATATCCACTGATCAGCTTACAGCAAAAAAGCAAGCTCTCCGGCAGAAATCGGGAGAACACAAAAATATTGTGACAGAAATTCTGGATAATCCGGATATCCGCGATCAGTTTATTTTAAAGCTCACCTATCATAGCAACAGTATTGAGGGTAGTACGCTTACCGAGCCGGATACAGCGGCGATTCTTTTTGACAATGCGGCTCTGCCCAATAAAAGTTTGACCGAACAACTGGAAGCGAAGAATCATCAGACTGCTTTGAATTATTTGTTTGATTATGTCGCCAAAAAAGAAAAAGTTGATGAGGCACTGGTACTTAAACTTCATAGTATTCTCATGAATGGTATCCGTCCGGATGCCGGTGTATATCGCAATCATGCTGTCAGAATCACCGGCGTTAATTTGCCAACTGCGAATTATATGAGTGTTCCTAAATTGATGCCAGAGGTAATGGCTCGAGTCGCTCTAAAAAACACAGACATACTTGCAGAGTCCGCCGGTGTTCATAGCAAATTCGAACAAATTCATCCTTTTTCCGATGGTAACGGCCGTATTGGACGATTGCTTATGAGCACAATGTTACTTAGTGCAAATTTTGCTCCTGCAATAATTCGTCAGGAACAAAAACGGCTGTATTACACATATCTTTATAAAGCTCAAACCAAAGATGACCACAGCCAACTAGAGGATTTTCTCTGTGAAGCTGTCAGGGACGGGTTCAAGATTTTGGAACGCACAGACGCGAGATAATCGTTCTGCTTTTTGGCAAAAAAATCCCCGGTTCGCTTGCGGCGAATCGGGGGAGTTTGTTTATGAGAAACACTTAGTGCCGTCGTGGTACAACATGTCGGTAATCAAATGAGCTGTCTAAGCTACTGTTTACATCCCCGCACATGTTACATACACCAACACCAAGGCGTACCGTGACTTTTGTGTCAGCACGACACTTCGGTACACACCAGAATTCCACATAGTCATGGTCGCAGGTAAAGCGCTGGAACGTTATCACCAAACGTCGTAACATACAAAACAGCGATACCCGTTTTACACTGACATGCGGGATCCTGCGGAATAGTACTTCTGTTGCCATTATTCGTCTCCTTTCGGTTTTCTTCATTCTTAGCGCACAGGTTGCGGCTTGTCAACAGGTGTAATGTTTTCTATTCTATAATAATCATGCTTACAAAACTTGGATATTATCTAGGCCAACAGTCAATTCACAAACCGGTGCGCTATATTACCTTAAGCGGGGAGGAGTTTGTGGTAATGCCGGCGAAGGACTATGCGCTTCTTACCGGTCTTGACACGGATACCTTGCCAGTGATGGAAGTGTCTGATACTGTTACAAGTATAGCGCAGGTGGAAGAATCGGAAGAAGAAAAGCAAAACAGCCCAGGCATTTCCTCCGCTAGTGAAACTGGCTCGGCATGGGCTTTGGCCACTATCTCGCTGGAAGAGGAAATCAGCGTTGATCGGCTGCCGCTCTAGTCATGAAGCTTAAAACATGAAACTTGGAACATTTGTTTTATTTTTTATGCTTCACGTTTCATGCTTCAAGCTTCAGGTTAACCCCTTGACGATTTTCCTCTCGATATGGTAAAGTATAAAAACGTTAATTATCATTATAACTCTAATTTTTACATACTATGGCAACAGAAAAATTTGAGAGGTCAAAACCTCACGTCAATGTAGGCACTATTGGTCATGTAGACCATGGCAAAACTACTCTTACCGCAGCAATTCTTCACTCGCTGAATCTCGCGGGCATGAAAGTAAAGTTGGAGAAGGTTGATGATATTGACAAGGCGCCTGAAGAACGCAAGCGCGGCATTACCATAGCGCTTCACCACTCGGAATATGAATCCGAGAAGCGGCACTACGCGCACATTGACGCGCCCGGGCACGCGGACTACATCAAGAACATGATTACGGGTGCCGCCCAAATGGACGGCGCGGTATTGGTGGTTTCTGCCGTTGATGGTCCTATGCCCCAGACCCGGGAGCACATTCTTTTGGCGCGCCAAGTGGGTGTGCCGGCTATCGTTGTGTTTCTAAATAAGGTTGACATGGTATCCGATGCGGAATTGATTGACCTTGTGGAAGCTGAAATTCGCGAACTTCTCTCGAAGTATGAATTTCCTGGCGATGCCACCCCTATTATCCGCGGTTCTGCCCTAAAGGCGCTGGAAGCAAGTTCCGTGGACGACCAAAACGTAAAGCAGGTGTTGGAGCTCGTAAAGGCGCTTGACGAGTATATTCCGGAGCCTGTTCGTGAAAAAGAAAAGCCGTTTTTGATGCCGGTAGAAGATGTATTTTCCATTGAGGGGCGCGGCACGGTAGTCACCGGCCGTATCGAACGCGGTGTGGTAAAAGTAAACGAGGAGGTTGAAATTGTGGGGCTTCGCGACACGCAGCGTACCATTGTCACAGGCATTGAAATGTTCAATAAATCGCTCGATGAAGGAATCGCGGGAGATAATGCGGGGCTTCTTCTGCGGGGTTTAAAGAAAGAAGATGTTGAGCGCGGGCAGGTGCTCGCAAAACCAAAGACCATCACCCCGCATACAGATTTTGATGCCGAAGTATATATCCTTACCAAGGAGGAAGGTGGGCGCCACACCCCGTTTTTTTCAGGCTACAAACCGCAGTTTTATATCAGGACAACAGATGTTACCGGCGATGTAACGCTTCCGCAGGGTACGGAGATGGTCATGCCGGGCGATACGATAACATTCCAGGTAAAACTTATTTCGCCGATTGCGCTGGAAGAACGGCAACGCTTTGCTATCCGTGAAGGGGGTCACACGGTGGGCGCCGGCATAGTAACGAAGATTACGAAATAGGCGACAGCATAGCGACGTATCGCAATGGCATCACGAAAAGAAGAAGAAAAACAACGCCTTCGCATCCGCATCAAGGGATACGACCACAAGATTATTGATTCAAGCGTGCGGCAGATTGTAGAGACGGTACTGCGGTATGGGGCGGATGTGGTAGGTCCTCTTCCGCTTCCAACGGAGATTCGTAAGTATACGGTAAACCGCTCGCCATTTATACACAAAAACGCGCGCGAACAGTTTGAGATGCGGGTGCATAAGCGGCTGATTGACATATTGAATCCCGTGCCAAAAATTATTGATGCATTAACAAATCTTACGCTTCCCGCAGGCGTTGATATTGAGATTAAGATGGGGTAAGGGCGGCGAATGAAGAAGCGAAAATACCGGACATCGCTCCGGTATTTTTAAAAAGCGATTATGAAATATATTCTGGGTACAAAAAAAGAGATGACGCAGATGTTTCGCGTGGATGGTGTAACGGAACCAGTTACGCTTGTTCAGGCTTTGCCGGTGGAGATTTCGCTTATTCGCACCGTGCAAAAAGATGGCTATGAAGCAGTACAGGTGCGCCAAGGCCGGGTGCGCCGCGAGTTTCGTATAATGGGTGGCGCGATCAGCGCTATCGAAGGCGTCCTCGGCGATACGCTGAATGTTGCGCAGTTTTTGGAGGGACAAAAGGTGACTGTTTCGGGCATATCCAAAGGGAAAGGATTTCAGGGAGGCGTGAAGCGGCACGGTTTTCACGGTGCGTCTAAAACACACGGCGTTAAGCACGCGCATCGCCAGCCCGGATCTATCGGCGCGGGCGGTGTGCAACGGGTTCTGAAAGGCCAGCGGATGGCCGGGCGCATGGGCAGTGATCGCGTTACAACCAAAGGGGTGCGCGTGGTAAAAGTCTATCCGGAGAAAAATCTGATCGCGTTAAAAGGCGGCATACCGGGAAGCAGGGGAAGTTTAGTGGAAATACGAGGATAAGATGATAGGCACTAGGCTCTAGGCATTAGGGAAAAAATATATGTTCCCAGCTAGTGCCTAAGGCCTAATGCCTAAAAGATCATGGAAACTAGCGTATACAATATGCAAGGGGAAAAAGTTGGTATGATAGACCTCCCAGCATCTGTGTTTGGCTTGCCGTGGAATGCCGCGCTTGTGCAGCAGGCGGTAGAGGCGGAGCGCAGGAATGCGCGCGCCGGGACCGCTCATACCAAGGATCGCGGTGAAGTTTCTGGCGGCGGAAAAAAGCCATGGCAGCAGAAAGGCACCGGGAGAGCGCGCCATGGATCCATTCGTTCGCCGTTGTGGAAGGGCGGCGGCGTTACACACGGTCCCCGCGTTGAGCGGATGTTCAGCGCAAAAATTAATAAGCGCGCGCGCAGGAAAGCGCTTCTTACTTCGTTGTCTGAAAAAGCGCGCGATAACGAAATTGTCATATTTGATGTCTTAACATTTGAGGAAGCGCGTACGCGGAATGCCGCGCGCATGTTTCGTAGTCTGGCAGATCTTTATGTGCCGCGCATCGGCATGAAAGGTGGAACGGTATTGGTGGCGCTTGCTTCGGCTGACAGACAAGCGGTGCGCGCTCTCAAAAATTTGGCGTATGTTCAGTCTGCCGAAGCACGGAATCTTTCCGCGCACCAAGTGCTCGCTTCGAAATATATAGCGCTGTCAAAAGAAGCGCTGCCGGTTTTGGAAACTTTTGCCGAGAAATTAACAAAACATGGGTAATTTGTATGATATTTGGAAAAAAAGAACAAAAGGTTGATGGTGTGCCAATCGGCGGCAGCGCGCCCGTTCAGGAGAAAAGTGGTTACGCGGAATATGGCATACTTCGCGCGCCGGTGATAAGCGAGAAAGCATCCTTATTGGCAGGGCAGGGTACGTATGTGTTTTTTGTGCGCCAGGGAGCGAATAAAATGGCTATCAAGAAGGCGGTGTCCACGCGGTTCGGTGTTGATGTAGTATCGGTACGCATTGGAAAAAAGCCGCAGAAGCGCATTCGGCGCGGAGCTCATACCGGACGACGGCACGGGTATAAAAAAGCGCTGGTATCGGTGCTTGCCGGGCAGAAGATAGAACTTGCATAAGTTATAATTGTATGCGTCAATACAAACCAACAACACCAGGAAGGCGCGGTATGTCTGTAATGTCGCGGCCGTTTCTTTCTTCAGGGCGCCCCCAAAAGAGTCTGGTGGCGGGGAGAAAACGCGCTGTCGGCCGCAATAACGTCGGCCGCATAACAACGCGACACAAAGGAGGCGGCCACAAGCGTTTGTATCGATTTGTGGATTTTGGGCAGGAGAAGCGCGATGTTCCCGGGCGTGTGCTTTCATGCGAGTACGATCCGAACAGGACTTCATATATTGCGTTGGTCGCCTATCGCGACGGCGACAAGCGGTATATACTGCTTGGACAGGAGATGGCAGACGGAGCTGAAATTATCACATCAGAAAAAGCTCCGGTACAACCGGGCAACAGGCTGCCGCTCTCAAGGATTCCTGTCGGGACATTTGTATATAATGTCGAGGTGCATCCGGGCGGCGGGGGAAAACTTGTTCGCGCTGCCGGTGTGGGCGCCGAAGTTCTTGCGCACGATACCCCGTATGTCTTGCTGCGTCTGCCGTCGAAAGAAATCCGCAAGATACAAGAACACTGCTGGGCTTCTGTGGGGCGCCTCAGCGGTGAGGAGCATCGCTTTGTAACAATAGGCAAAGCGGGTCGGTCGCGTTGGATGGGTAAACGGCCCACCGTGCGAGGGTCGGCAATGAATCCCGTTGATCATCCTTATGGCGGCGGTGAAGGCCGTGCGCTTCGCGGGACGCGGCGTCCAAAAAATCTTTGGGGGAAAGGAGTGCGGGGAGTAAAGACACGCGGGAAGAAGAAATATTCAAATAAACTTATTATAGAGCGGAGGAAAAAATAACATAGTATGAGTCGCAGTTCAAAAAAAGGTCCCTATGTCAATGAGCGTTTGCTGCAGAAACTTTCAAAAGAAAAGCCGGGAACACGGGCAGTTATTAAGACGTGGGCGCGTAGTTCCATGATAAGCCCCGAGATGGTCGGTTACACTATTGGCGTGCATAATGGCAAAGATCATATCGCAGTTACTATTAACGAAGATATGATTGGTCACCGGTTGGGCGAATTCAGCCCTACCAGAAAATTTATTCGCCACGGCGGAAAAATGCAAAAAGAGCAGGAGCAAAAAGCAAAAACGGCAGCCGCTGCCGCTCCCGCGCCAAGCAGTAAGAAAACAGGATGAAAACAGTGAAAGCACAACTGAAGTATGCGCGCATATCGCCGCAGAAAGCGCGGCGTGTTGCCGATGTTATTCGCGGTATGTCGGTGCCTGCGGCACATGTGCAATTGGCGATGCTTGGGCAGCGGCCGGTGTTGGTACTGCGAAAACTTCTTGCTTCAGCCGTAGCGAATGCCAAACAATTAGGGCTTGAGACGAGCCGTCTTATCGTGCAATCGCTTACGGTTAACGAGGGACCCATGTTTAAACGTTCTATGCCGCGGGCACATGGCCGGGCAACGCCAATTCGGAAACGCACGAGTCATATTGCTTTGGTGGTAGGAGAAAAGGAATTATGACACATGTAGCTCACCCCTACGGGGTACGATTGGGTATATTAAAAGATTGGCGGTCGCGTTGGTTTGACGCGCGTGGATATCGCCAGTTGCTGAAGATTGATACACTTTTACGCGTTTACCTATGGCGCGAACTCGACGGTATTTTGGTTGACAGCATTGATATCGAACGTTCTGGGCGCGTGTTATCCGTTATAATTAAAACAAGTCAACCCGGCTTGCTCGTCGGGCGCGGGGGTGAGGGGGCGGAGAAATTGAAAGAGAAAATCCGTTCCTATGTGGCAAAAATTGAGCGCCAGCCTGTTACGGGCGGCACATGTACCCCGGAGGGCGGTGTGGAAGGTCGTGGCCGCGTGGAAATCCGCCTTACCATTGAAGAAGTTCGAATGCCGGAAACGCATGCGAATATTCTTGCGCAGATGGTGGTGCAGGATCTTGAGCGGCGGCTCCCGTTCCGGCGTGTTTTGAAGGGCGCTATAGAAAAAGCAAACACGAATAAAGAAGTCCAAGGCGTAAAGATAGCATTGAAAGGCAGGCTTGACGGAGCGGAGATGGGGCGGTATGAATGGCTGCGAAAAGGACGTATTCCATTACAAACGCTCCGGGCGGATGTAGATTACGCACAGCAGGAAGCACAGTTGCCATACGGCACCATTGGCATAAAGGTCTGGATTTATAAAGGGGAGCGCTTTGAGAATGAAAAACCAAGTGGGTAGTCCCTCGCTTTGCTCGGTGATGTCGAAGATACTGAACGCAGTGAACGTACTCAAAAATTATAGTCGTTATCACTCCTTAATTTTTGGCATATGCTAGTTCCCAAAAAAGTAAAACATAGAAAATGGCAGCGCGGACGGAGTCGTGGTCTTGAAACACGCGGCACAACCCTTGCTTTTGGAGCATTCGGCCTCAAGGCAATGGAAGCGCGATGGATTGATTCCCGACAAATTGAGGCAGCTCGGCGCGCCATGACACGCTATGTTCAGCGCGGCGGCAAGATATGGATCCGGATATTTCCCGACAAGCCCATTACCAAGCGGCCACCGGAGACAACGCTCGGAGGCGGGAAGGGCGCGCCGGATAAATATGTGTTTCCGGTTCGGCCGGGGCGTGTGCTTTTCGAGATGGATGGCATCGCGGAGAATGTTGCGCGCGAGGCGTTGCGTAGAGCAGGCGCGAAGCTCCCCCTCAAAGTAAAAATTATTAGCAGGTTGAGTACATAATATATGAAACCGCGTGATGCCAGGGAAAAAAGTATAGCGGAGCTCAAGACTGCTCTCTACGACGTTCAGAAGCAATTGGGCGATCTGTATTTTGATCTTGCCGCAGGCCGTATAAAAAACGTAAAGGGGGCGGCAACTCTTCGCCGCGAGGCCGCGCGCATAAAAACCATACTACATGATGCAAACAACTCATCCTAAAAGATTACAAGGAACGATAGTATCCGACCGCATGCAGAAAACAGCGGTTGTGTTGGTTGTGCGGTTGGAAAAATATCCGAAGTACAAGAAATATCACAAAGTCAGCAAGAAATTCAAAGCGCACGATGAACAAAACGAATACAAAACTGGCGATAAGGTCGTGATTCAAGAAACACGCCCCCTGTCAAAAGACAAGAGATGGAAAGTTATTAGTAAGGTATAATTAGGCTTTAGGCGCTAGGCATTAGAACACTGAATGAAAACTATGTGTCTAGTCCTAGAGCCTAAGGACTACTATCTAGCGCCTACATTATATGATTCAACCTCAAACACAATTGAAAGTAGCCGACAACTCGGGAGCAAAACTTATCCAGGTTTTTAAGATTTTGGGCGGGAGCCGCCGCCGGTACGCGCGCATCGGGGATTTGGTTGTGGCGTCGGTTAAGATAGCTGAACCGAAAAAGGCGGTAAAAAAGAAAGATATTGTCCGGGTGGTTATCGTACGGCAAGCCCAGCCCTATCGACGCGCCGATGGGTCTTATATTCGTTTCGATGACAACGCAGGGGTTATCGTGGACGGAAAAGAACCAAAGGGAGGACGTATTTTCGGCCCCATTCCACGGGAACTTCGGGAGCGCGGATTTACAAAAATAATTTCATTGGCCGAAGAAGTGGTGTAAATAGCAAACTAGGCATTAGGCTCTAGGCACTAGGAAAAGAAATACAAAAGCATTTTTTCCTAAAGCCTAACGCCTAGAGCCTAGAGTATTCTATGCGCATAAAAAAAGGTGACAACGTGAAAGTAATAAGCGGAAAGGACCGCGGTAAGACGGGTACGGTTGTTCGGGCTGTTCCGGATCAGGATCGTATTGTGGTAGATGGTTTGAATATACGAAAACGCCATGTCCGCGCGAAGCGTGCGGGGCAGAAAGGAGAAGTCGTACAATTTTCCGCTCCCCTGCATGTTTCAAATATACAGCTGGTCTGTACAAAATGCGGAAAAACAACCCGCGTGGGTTATCGGGTGGACGGAGCCGTTAAAAGCAGGGTGTGTAAAAAATGTGGAGCGGATATATAATATGGCGCCATCAGCACTACAAAATAAATACCAGAAAGACGCACTACCCGCCATGCAGACCCGTTTTGGGCATGCAAATGTAATGGCTGTTCCTCGGTTACAAAAGACGGTCGTGAATATTGGGATTGGGCGTATTGCGAGAGAAAAGGGAAGCGATGAGGAGGTGGTAAAGTTTATAACGGGTATTACGGGACAAAAGCCTACACCGTGTCTTGCGCGTAAATCCATTGCGGCGTTCAAAACACGCGCGGGACAAGTGATTGGTTATAAGGCTACATTACGCGGCAGGCGGATGTTCGACTTTTTGGAACGTTTTATTTCTGCGGCCATTCCGCGCATGAGAGATTTTCGGGGTATTGACCCAAAAGCGGTTGATGCCGGAGGAAACTTGACGGTTGGTGTGCGAGAACATATTATATTTCCAGAGACTATCGGTGAGGATATGCGCATGATTTTTGGGCTTGAAGTGACGACAACTACCAACGCAAAGACGCGTGAGGAAGCAGTCGAGCTATTTAGATTATTAGGATTCCCATTAAAAAGGCACTAGGGCACTAGGCTCTAGGCCTTAGGATTCTAAGTCCTAGAGCCTAGTGCCTAGGTTCCTAGCGCCTAGTATTATGGCAAAAACATCAGTAGTAGCAAGGTCGAAGAAAAAACCAAAGTTTGTAACACGGCTTGTGCGGCGCTGTTTTCGCTGTGGCCGCAAGCGCGGGTATATGCGTGCTTTTGATCTTTGCCGCATCTGTTTTCGCGAACTTGCGCTCCGCGGCGAGTTGCCAGGTATTAAAAAATCATCATGGTAAGTAGTATCAACGAATAACGAATCTGTTACGAATAAACGAATAATAACCGCTGAATTCCATTCGTACATTCGTACAAGATTCGTTATTCGATGATTGTTTTTATGACAGATTCTATTTCAGACACACTAACAAGAATTCGGAATGCGCAAATGGTTCAGAAGCGCAGTGTTGTGGTGCCTCATTCCGACATTGTGCACGAGGTGCTGCGTGTATTGAAGGAAACAGGTTTTGTGCGGGAAGCTGTAAAGCGAGGACGCCGGAACCGGTGCGTTCTTGATGTGTCGCTTCTTTATGATGCCAGCGGTAGCGGGCATATGCAGGGCGCACGGCGTGTCAGCAAACAAAGTAAGCGTGTGTATGCGCGCGCGTGTGATTTGAGACCCTCCAAGAAAAGCGCCAAAGGTATCTTTATTGTTTCCACATCGAGCGGCATCATGTCTTCTTCTGATGCGCGCAAATCAAAAGTCGGCGGCGAAGTTTTATGCGAAGTATGGTAATAAAACGTGAAGCCTGAAACTTGAAACGTAAAACCCAAGAAAATAATTTTTAAGGTTTAAGGTTTCAGGATTTAAGTTTCAGAATTTATATGGGTCGTCTATCAGCAAAACCAATTCATGTTCCCGAAGGAGTGTCCGCCCGTTTGGAAAACGGTGTTTTCAGCGTGAAAGGGCCAAAGGGAGAGTTGTCGCGCGTATTGCCCCGCGATGTGGTGTTGGTCGTAGCGGAAAATGGGCGGGAGATTTCTGTCGTCGCATCAAAACGTGTCAAAACAGCAAACCTTCTTGGCACCGCATATGTCTCTGCCAGAAATATGGTTCAGGGTGTTTGGGAGGGGTTTTCGAAGATTCTAGAAATGGAAGGGGTGGGTTATCGCGCATCTAAGGAAGGCAACGATATTGTTTTTTCGCTTGGTTTTTCTCACCCCGTCCGCTATACGCCGCCGGACAATGTTCAGCTTGCCGTTGAAAAAAATACTATACGGGTAGTTGGTATTGACAAAGAGCTTGTTGGAAAGGTTGCTGCTGATATTCGCGCCTTAAGGCCGCCCGAGCCCTACAAAGGCAAGGGTATTCGGTACCAAGGGGAGCGGATTCAGCGTAAGCAAGGCAAGAAAGCTGGAGTGGGGGCAACGTAAAAATATGACACATACACTAAACAATAGAACACGAAGAACGCGGCGGCACAAACGGGTGCGAGCGAAGGTTCAGGGGACAGCGAAAGTGCCGCGTCTTTCGGTATTCCGTTCAAACCGGCATGTTTACGCGCAGATTATTGACGATGTTGCCGGGCGGACATTGGCGGGAGTGCATAGCGCTTCTTTCGTTTCTTTAAAAAAGGACTCAAAAGAAACAAAAACAGAACATGCGAAAAAAATTGGTACCCAGATTGCCAAACGTGCCAAGGAGCTTCGTATTGTGCGCGTTGTGTTTGATCGGGGCGGGTATCGGTATCAAGGGCGTGTACGCTCGCTGGCGGACGCTGCGCGAGAAGGTGGTCTTGAATTTTAATGGTTTATCAGGCACCATAGGTCAATCATATAAAAATACATTATATGCGCAGACGAATGCAAAAACAAAAACGGGAACGCCCGGAATTCGATCAAAAGCTGATTGATCTTCGGCGTGTTGCGCGCGTGGTTTCCGGCGGGCGCCGATTTAGTTTTCGCGCATCGCTTGTTATAGGCAATCGCAAGGGGGATGTCGGGTTTGCGTCGGCGAAGGGGGCGGACACTGCTATGGCAATTGAAAAAGCGTTTCGCCAGGCGCGTAAGTACATGATCAGCGTTCCCTTGACGTCGGAAGGTACCATTAGGCATGAGGTGTCCGCAAAACATTCCGGTTCCCGGATTTTATTGAAACCTGCGCGCAAAGGAAGAGGAATTATGGCAGGCGGCCCCGTGCGTATTGTATGCGATATGGCGGGCATCAGGGATATTACCGGCAAGATTGTTTCTCGCTCTACGAACAAGCTGAACAACGCGTTGGCGACAATGAAAGCATTACAGAAATTAAAAATGTAATTTTTTTCATGCAACTGCATACCATATCAGCGCCAAAACATACATCTGCCAAACGCATTGGCCGCGGCGGCAAGCGCGGCACGTTTTCGGGTCGCGGCACCAAAGGCCAAAAAGCGCGGGCTGGTCGCCGTATTCGTCCGCAATTGCGCGATATATTGAAAAAAATCCCAAAGAAACGCGGGTATCGTTTTACGTCATTTCGCGCGCGACCAATCGGTGTTAACCTTTCCATCCTCAATGAAAAGTTTGAGTCGGGCGGTGTTGTTTCTCCTCAGACGCTTGTCGAAGGGGGCATGGTATCCCGGAAGGGTGGTGCGTATCCTTCCGTAAAGATTCTTGGCACAGGAATTATTTCAAAAAAGCTTACCATTGAAGGATGTCAGATTTCCGCATCAGCAAAAGAGAAGATCGAAAAAGCGGGAGGAAAACTAGTAGCTAGGCGTTAGGCACTAGGCGCTAGAGGAACAAAAAAATATTCTAGAGCCCTAAAGCCTAAAGCCTAAAGCCTAAAATGAATAAAATCCTATTGATATTCAAAGACCCCGACCTCCGTAAGCGCGTTCTTTTCATGCTTGGTATTTTGGTTGTATTCCGGCTTACGGCAGCTGTGCCTATTCCCGGTGTTGACATCGGGCAACTGCAGGCGTATCTGTCCGGAAACCAATTGCTTGGTTTGCTGAATATTTTCTCCGGCGGCGCTTTGGATAATCTTTCTATTATAATGTTGGGGCTGGGGCCGTATATTACCGGCTCAATTATTATGCAGTTGATGACATTGGTATTTCCTCAGCTGAAGGAAATGTATCAGGAAGCGGGGGAGGCAGGGCGGCAGAAGTTCAATCAGTACTCGCGTTTGCTGACGGTGCCTCTTGCATTGTTGCAGGGATACGGTTTGTTGACGCTTCTGTCGCGGCAGGGCATTTTTACTGACGCGAGTTTTGCCGGCATTGCGGTAAATGTTGTTATTGTTACGGCAGGAGCGCTATTTCTTATGTGGCTGGGAGAACTTATTTCCGAATATGGCATCGGAAATGGCGTTTCCATCATGATTTTCGCCGGCATTGTAGCTGGTGTGCCGTCGAGCATACAGCAGACGCTCTTTTCGTTTGACAGTTCGCAGATTCCGCTCTTTGTGACATTTGCGGTTCTGGCAATTGTTGTTATTGCTTCTATCGTGTTTATTACCGAAGGCGAGCGGCCGGTTCCGGTTTCTTACACCAAGCGCGTGCGCGGTATGCGCATGTACGGAGGGTTTTCCACGTATCTCCCTTTGCGGGTAAACCAGGCAGGCGTAATTCCGATTATCTTCGCGCTTTCCATACTTCTGTTCCCGCAAATGTTCGCGGGGTTTCTCGCGGTCTCTTCCAACTCGTTTCTGCGCGGCATAGCTGATGTGTTTACAAACTTTACGCAAAATCTGTTACTCTATGGTACCGCGTATTTTATTCTGGTGTTCTTTTTCACGTATTTTTATACGGCAGTCACTTTTGATCCGGATACCATTTCAAGCAATCTGCAAAAAAGTGGCGGGTTCGTTCCCGGTATTCGCCCGGGTCGGCCCACGGCGGATTTTTTGAGCAATATCATCACGCGCATAACGCTCGTTGGCGCATTATTTTTAGGGCTTATTGCCGTTCTGCCGTTTATGGTGCAGGCCGCAACCGGAATTGTAACGCTTACGCTGGGCGGCACGGCACTGCTTATTGTTGTCTCTGTTGTGCTTGAACTTATGAAGCAGTTACAGGGGAAATTGGTGATGCGGGAGTATGAATAGCGCTATTTGGCTGGAAGTGATAAAATAAAGTAAGAGGTTATATGGAAAAACCGCTTAACGTCGTTTTTATCGGTGTCTCGGGTTCGGGTAAGGGCACGCAGGTAGAACTTCTTGTGGGTGTTTTGAATTTGCGCCAAAAAACAAAAATTATTTCTTCCGGTGATTTATTCCGTGATTTGCAAGAACACGACACGGATACGGCACATCGTGTAAGAGAAATTTTGCAGAAGGGAGGATTGCCCTATGATGATTTAGCAACGGCGCTTTGGATGCATGAAATCGCTTATACCGTGAAGGAAGACGAGGGGATTGTTTTTGACGGCGCTCCACGACGCGTGCAAGAAGCGAAAAATATCGATAGCTTTTTTACATTCCTTGATCGGTTGGATATGTTACGCATTTTGCATTTAAATGCTTCGCCGGAAGAAGTAACCAGACGTCTCCTGAAACGCGGCCGTGTAGATGATAACGAACCTGCTATTGCCGGGCGGATTGCATATTTCAAAGAAAAAGTTTTGCCAGCCACACTCTATTACCAAGAACAGAATCGTCTTATCGAAATAAACGGTGAACAGAGCGTTGAAAAGGTACATAAGGATATCGTGAAAGCATTGAAGCTCTAAGATACGATGGCATTCATAAAGTCTAAAAAAGAGATTGAAGCGCTTCGGGAAGGTGGACAAAAGCTCGCGGAAATATTACGAAAGGTGGTTGAAACGGTAAAACCAGGCGTTACTACTAAAGAACTCGACAGGCTCGCGGAGAGCCTGATTTTGTCTGTCGGCGGCACGCCGTCGTTTAAGGGATATCACATTCCCGGCGCGCATACTCCCTACCCAGCGTCTTTGTGCACATCCATCAACGACGAGGTGGTGCATGGGATACCTTCGGAAAAACGAGTTCTGAAGGATGGAGATATTATCGGCCTTGATATTGGCATGAAGTATAAGCGGTTGTACACCGATATGGCGGTAACGGTTGGAGTTGGCGCGATAGACGCCGCATCTCGCAAGCTTCTTTTGGTAACCGAACACGCGCTTGCGGAGGGTATTGTCCAAGTTCGCGCGGGCGCACATGTGGGAGATATCAGTGAGGCGGTTCAGACGTATGCCGAAGATCACGGACTTGGCGTGGTGCGGGAACTCGTAGGGCATGGCGTGGGGCACGCGGTGCATGAAAATCCGCCCATACCAAATTTTGGCAGCCGGGGGCAGGGAGAAAAGCTTCGCGAAGGAATGGTGATCGCGATTGAGCCTATGCTCACAGCAGGAGATTATGCCGTTGTTCTTGCGCCCGATGATTGGACATGGAAAACAAAAGACGGTTCTCGCGCGGCGCATTTTGAACACACAGTGGCGGTTACGAAAGATGGCGTACGGGTGTTGACAAAGATATAGTCTTGTGCTATCTTTTCTATAAATTTGCGGGCAGAAGATTAAAGGAGGTTAAAGAATGTCAAAGAGGATTTCACCTGTGATTGTTGACCTAGAAAAGTCCCAATTTGCTAAGACTAGGAGATAGGCACATGTTTTGCATGTGCTTTTTCTTTTGCTTTTGGCGCGTAGAAATTCCTAAAAATATGGACGGTCGTCCATATTTTTAGGAATTCTTGCTATTTTTTATGCGGTGTCATATCCTTTCTTCATGCGGATTCTTGGCATTGATTATGGCACCAAACGTATCGGGTTTGCGGTGGGAGATACTGATCAGAAAATTGCGTTCCCGCGTGATGTTATGGAAGGCCGTGCTAGAGCGCTTGATTACGTGGATAGAATGATAGATCAGGAAGGAATACAAAAAGTTATTATCGGCATTCCCATGCGTCATAGTGGGGAAGAGGGAGAACTTGCCGGCGAGATCCGTATATTTGCAAAAGAGATAACAGAAAAACTTGGCGTGGAAGTGGTGTTCCAAAACGAGATCCTTTCCACAAAAGCCATTCAGCAAGGCACTGTTTCTAAAGATAAAATAGACGCCGCGAGCGCCGCGCTTATTTTGCAGAGCTATCTTGATAGAATTATGAACCCAGAATCACGCGCCCACTAGCGCCTAAACGTAGCGGCAGCGGGTAGGCGAATTATTGCTTAGTGTACATCTTTTGACGATAGGAAAAAGATGTACACTACTGTGGATTACAAAATGTGATAATGTGTTGCCAGGAATTGTGGTATTTCGTAATTCAACGTACCCTATGGTAAAGTATCCCTATGGAACGCGAACGTCCCTATCTCTCAATAATTGTTCCCACGTATAACGAGGAAAAACGCATTGAAAAAACGTTGCGGCGGCTTGATGAATATTTGCGGCAGCAATCGTATACATACGAAATTCTTGTGGTGGTTGACAATGCAACTGATAAAACTGCTGACATTGTACGCGGACTTGAGGTATCTATCCCACACATGCGACTCTTGTGGAGGGATGTCAACTTCGGCAAGGGCGGTTCCGTGGTGCGCGGCATGGCGGAGGCAAAAGGCGAGATTCGGTTGTTTACCGATGCTGACAATTCAACAGATATAACACACTTCGAAAAAATGAAACCGCTTTTTGATGAAGGATATGATATTGTTATTACGTCACGCAATCATTTAGACGCAGCGGGTGCAACCCAAGCCATATCTCAATCGTGGTTCAAACGCATCATGGGCATGGCAGGGAATATCTTTATTCAAGTTGTTGCCGTTCGGGGCATTTGGGACACACAAAACGGTTTTAAAGCATTTCGTTTTTCCGTGGCACAGCGCATTTTTCCCCAGCTTGCGATTCATGGCTGGGGGTTTGACATTGAGATATTAGCGCTTGCGCGGGCAATGAACTCGCGTATCGGGATTATACCTGCGCATTGGATGAACGACGAAGAAAGCCATGTGCGCTTGATAAATTACTTTCAAGTTTTGTGGGAGACGGTTCTTGTACGGTGGAATCTGATTACCGGGAAATATAAGATTTAATTTTCTGATGTTTTCCAGAAAAAAAACAGAAAAACACAGCGAGTTGGTTTCCGAACTCCGAAAAGACGCCGTATCTGGTGAATGGATACTAGTTGCCGCGGGCCGCTCAAAGCGTCCGGGCGAGTTTAATCGGCATAAACACAAGAAGCCGCAGCCGCAGAGCTCGTGTCCGTTTGAAGATACGCGTATTAATGGGGAAGATCCCTTACTATGGTATCCACATCCGGAGAGCGGCGTGAAAGATTCTCTAGATGAATGGTTTGTGCAGGTGATAGCCAATAAATACCCTGCGCTCATGCCGCACGCGGATCGTACATGTGCTATGATAAGCGATACCGGACCGTATAAACGGATGGACGGTGTTGGGTACCACGAGATTATTGTAACGCGCCCGCATGAACGAAGTCTTGGCGCTATGACAATAGACGAGGCGGGTCTTGTGATACGCGCGTATCGCGAACGGTTTGCCGCGCTTAAAAAAGATCCTTGTGTGGCGTATATTTTAGTATTTCACAACGATGGTGAGGAAGCGGGCGCGTCAATTAGTCATCCTCATTCACAACTCATTGCGTTTCCCATTATTCCGCCCGACGTACAGCAAAGCATTCGCGGATCTACGGAGTTTTACAACGTGCACGACGCATGCATTCACTGCCGTATGATTGCATGGGAGCTGGAAGACGGAGAACGCATAGTGTTTGAAAACGAGAAATTTATTGTAATAGCGCCGTATGCGTCGCGCGTATCGTTTGAATTGCGCATCTATCCACGTGAGCATGCTCCGCATTTTGACCTTATGCCCGAACCCCAGCTTGATCTTTTTGCCCAAGCGCTTACGGTTACTCTCAAAAAGTTGCAGGATGCTCTGGGAGACCCCGCGTATAACTTTTTTATCCATACAGCTCCCACAAACCAGCACGACGGCGAGTTTTATCATTGGCATTTGGAAATACTTCCTAAGACGGCAGTGCCGGCCGGTCTGGAACTTGGCACGGGGGTTGATGTTGTGACGGTGGCACCGGAGGATGTGCCGGGGTTACTGACATGAAAATTCTTACGTTATGAAATATAAACTGCCTCTCGTACATAGTTTGTATCATTGGACCTTGAAATGGGCAGCGCATCCGCACGCGGCGTGGATGCTTTTTTTGGTTGCATTTATTGAGAGTTCAGTATTTTTAATTCCGCCGGACGTATTGCTCATTCCCATGACACTTGCGGAGCCTCGAAAATGGTTCCGGTTTGCGCTCATCACAACCAGCGCCTCTGTGCTGGGGGGTATAGCAGGCTATTATATCGGGTATGGTTTGTGGGAGACAGTAGGAAAACCCGTAATCGAGTTTTATAAATTTGAAGAAGCTATGATTGCTGTTGGGGCGCAGTATAGGGCAAATGCGTTTTGGGCAATTTTTACCGCAGCGCTCACCCCTATTCCGTATAAGGTATTTACTATTTCAGCGGGTCTTTTTCATATACCATTAACAACACTGGTGGTCGCTTCCATTGTGGGGCGCGGTTTGCGTTTTTTCGCAGTGGGGTGGCTTATCAGAACATACGGTGATCCTATAAAAGTATTTATTGAAAAGTATTTTGATATACTTACCGTTGCTCTGGTTGTTTTATTGGTAGGCGGTTTTCTTGTCATACGATTTCTTATATAAAGAAATGAAAAAACTTATTGTCGCAAACTGGAAGTGTAATCCCGCAACTTTGCGCCAAGCGCAGGAGTTGTTTCGCGCGACAATTAAGGCGGTCCCAAAAAGCAAAAATGTTAAGGTTGTTGTCTGTCCTCCTTCTGTGTATCTTTCAGGCTTCAGGTTTTCCGCCAAAGGCGGATCCGCCTTTGGCGGACAAGTTTCAGGTCTTAAGCTCGGCGCCCAAGACGTGTTTTGGGAAGATACAGGAGCATATACGGGTGCGGTGGGTCCGCGGATGTTGAAGAGCGTCGGCGTGACATATGTCGTCATGGGGCATTCGGAGCGGAGAGAACAATTTGGCGATACGAACGAGTCGGTAAGAAAGAAAGTGGCGGCGGCTCTGAAAGGGGGCCTCTGCGTTATTGTATGCGTGGGCGAGAAAACGCGAGAAGCCGATGCGTCAGAATACGCGTTATATGTGAAGAAAGAGGTTGAAGAAGCTCTTCGCGGCATTTCAAAGGCGGCGCTGAAAAATGTGGTGGTGGCATACGAGCCGTTATGGGCTATTGGATCGGATGAGGCGGATACGCCGGAAAGCACGCTTGAGATGGCATTGTATATCCGCAAAATAATTGCTGGTATGTTTGGTAATGTAGTCGCGCAGAGTTTTCCCGTGCTCTATGGCGGATCGGTAAACATAGGAAACGCGCGCGCTTTTTTGCGAGATGGCGGCGTTGATGGTTTATTGGTAGGGAGGGCAAGTTTGGACTCAAAGGCGTTTGGGAAGATAGTTGAGGAAGCAAATGGTTTATAAAAATATAAAATGTAAATATCAAAATGTAAAATGATTCCGGTGCAACCGGAATAAAGTTCTAAAATCATCATTGTGCTCTCTCAAAAACTTCCCGTTTTTAATAAATCAGTTACGGTATCCAACAAGCGTGTCATCGTGCGTGTTGATTTTAACGTGCCTCTTGAACATGGTGGTATTGCGGATGACTACCGCATCATAAAAACACTTCCGCTGTTAGAGCAGCTCCGTAGCGGAGGCGCGCGCCTTGTGTTGTTGAGCCATCTTACGGAAAAAAAGGAACACCGGAGTTTTGCTGCTTTGGTGGATGAGCTCAACCGCATTGTGGGGTTAGGCATGGTGTTTGCAAAAAGTGTTGAGGAGGCTCGTCAGAACGGCGCAGATGTTGTGCTTCTTGAAAATCTCCGCGTGTTTCCGGGCGAAGAACGAAACGATGTTGTGTTTGCCGAAGAGCTTTCTACGCTCGGGGATATATTTATCAATGAAGGTTTTTCGCAATCGCACCGGCCGTATGCAAGCATCATGCATCTTCCAAAACTTCTTCCGTCTTATGCCGGCCCCCTATTTTATGAAGAAGTGATGAAACTGGAAGAAGCGCTAAATCCCGAGCGGCCGTTTATGCTGGTGCTGGGCGGCGTAAAATTTGCGACGAAAGTCGGTGTGTTGGAGCACTTTATGAAAACTGCCGACAAGATTTTTGTGGGCGGCGCGCTTGCAAATACGTTTCTTGCCGCAAAGGGGCATCGGGTTGGCGCGTCCCCAGTAGAAAAGGACGCTTTTGAATACGTTCGCGAAATGTTTTTAAATTCTCCCAATCTTATGCTTCCTTCGGATGTGCGCGTGGGAGAGAATAAGACGTTAGGCATAGGGAATATAGGAGAACGGGATGTCGTATATGACATAGGTCCCGCATCGTCTGACGCTCTTGGGCGCGTTTTGGGAGATATGAAGATGATACTCTGGAACGGCCCGCTGGGGTGCGTGGAAGAGGGGTATGGCCAGGGAACGGCTAATCTCCTTTCTGTTCTTGCCGCAACCAAAGCAAAAGTAATAATTGGCGGTGGAGATACTCTGGCGGTTGTACGCAACCAAGGGTTGGAGAACAGGTTTTACCATCTCTCCACAGGTGGCGGCGCTATGTTAGAATTTTTGGCGAAAGGCACGTTGCCTGGCATTGAAGCGATACTTGACAACACAAAAGACTAAAAAGTTTGTTGCGGTAGTATTCAAAGCTAGAATTCTGGCTTTTTTCTTTTTTCAAAAAAGAATGATATACTATACCTCATGCTGAATTTTTATATGTTGTTTTTCTTTTCCAGTCTCCAGTCTCTAATTTCCAGCCTCTAGTGTTATGTGGTACAAAGACGCATCAGAATTTATGGCAGAAATGGGACACAACCGCGACGGCACATGGTACCCGCGCGTGACAAAAATACTCGATGTAAAATCAAAACCGGCGCTTGAGATATTTATGCGCGAAGTCGGCAGTTATGAAGCGGCTGAAGACATCAAAAACAAATCGGCCGAGGAAGGGAGTTTGGTGCATGAAGTGGTGCAGAAGGTCGCCACCGGGAAGCCTGTGAATGTTCCCGCTTCCATTGCGCCTGCCGTAGCGGCGTTTCAGGATTTCGCATCAAAACGTGGCATTCAGATGCATCCTGATTTTATTGAATGGCCTGTCATTTCTTCGAAGAATAGGTACACGGGTACGGTGGACGCGCTTGCCGAGATCGACAGTAAGTTCGGCGTGCTTGATATCAAAACATCCACCGGGTTTTATCGGGAATACAATCTGCAGACCGCGGCATATGTGTCGGCAATTCAGGAGCCGGATTCCATGCGTATTCTTGCTTTGCCGCGCCCCATAGAGACGCGCTGGATTTTGCGTGTAAACCAACACCGCATCTGCACGAAATGCAAAGCTACGCTGCGCGAGAAAGGCGGGCGTAACAAAATTAGAAATGCTAACATTGCTTCGTCGTGCCCGGAAGACGCGCACGAGTGGGGAGAGGTAGAAGGAGATGTGGAGCTCAAAGAATTTCCATATTATTATGCTGATGTAAAAGCGTTTCTTGCCGCAAAAACGCTTTGGGAGTGGGAACATAGTTACTGGTTGCGGCAGGTGGGATATCTTTAAAAATAATGTTATAATTATGATTATAATGCAGGACGTTCCATTTCCATCCATCCATCCATCCATCCATCCATCCATCATTCTAATGTAGAAGAAGCATTTTTGTGTGTACCGCACTGCTTTTCGCAGTGTTTTTTGTTATTCATGGAGCCAGAACCAGTATTGATTTTTTAGATCGTTGGTAAAGGCGTATGTATTGGCGTGAGAAAGTACCCCGAGATAAGATTGGAGAGATTGTTCGACGGCTTCGTAAGATATAATCCCTTGTTTATGTTCACGAATGCGCCAAAAAAGTTTTTTGAGTATGCGCTTCTTGGTTTTTGTACGAAGTTGCTGATAATGCGGCAAAACAATATAGCCCAAAAAATCTATGCCCTGATGAAATTTCCGAATCGTGACTTTGTTGGGATGCAGATTGAGAGTAAGGTTCTCTTTCAAAAACTTGCTGATTAATGGAATCAGGCCCTCAAGATAATTTCTATTATCAGAAACAACCACAAAATCATCCGTATAGCGAAGGTAGTTTTTTACTTTAAGCTCATGCTTCATAAATTGATCAAACTCATTCATATATACGTTCGCAAAGAGTTGCGATGTCAGATTTCCAATGGGTACACCTTTGCGTTCAAAAAAGTTGGAATATTTGGTAGTGAAGCTCTCTACAATCTCGGAGAGCAACCACACCGTGTCAGTATCTTTGATTCTTTTGCCAAGAATACGAAGCAGTACGCCATGGTCGATCGTATCAAAAAACTTTCTCACGTCGCATTTCAAGGCAAAAGATTTTTTGTGTCCATTGCCGCTAATCTTGCGAATGATGTTCGCAAGGGCCTTTATTCCTTTGTGGGTTCCTTTTCCAATGCGACAGGAAAAGGATTTTGCAATGAACGTGGGTTCAAAGATTGGATTGAGCATGGTAAAAATGGCGTGATGCAAGATCCGATCTCGCACCGTCGCCTTATGGATATGGCGAGGTTTTGGGTCCTTTATCCAAAAGCCGCTATAAGCGCCATGTTTGTATTGTTTTGTACGCAAGTCGCGATGCAGTGCAAAGATATTTTCCTCCAGTCGCCATTCAAATTCCTGCACGTCAATCCTATTCCGCTTATCGCTCTTAAAAGCGTCCCAGGCGGAAAAAAGATTTTCCAATGAGATTATTCGTTCGTAAATATTCTTATAAACTTTCATAATTATTATGCAAGACCTTGATATACCAATCTTCAAAAAGACGTACGATTTGTACAACGAATTCTACGGTCTTCGCAATGGCGTTCCCAAGCAAGATAGATTTACCATTTGGCAGCGTTGCGAAAATCTTATTCTTGAGATTCTGGAGTATATCCTCGACGCAAGCCGACTCTCTAAAATAGAGAAGCTACCCATACTCCAAAAAGCGAGCACAAAACTTAACCTGCTCCGCGTATTCCTTCGGCTCTGCAAGGACACGAAGGTATTGGATAGCAAAAAGTACATTCGATTGGAACAGAATGTCGATGAAATAGGCCGAATGTTAGGCGGCTGGATAAAGTCCACGAAAGACCGCTAAAAGAAACGCCCTCCAAAAAAGGAGAGCGCTCTTGTAGGCAGATGGGAGTTCCGGGACGCCCCGAGGCCAACATTGTAGTTGCGGTTGGCGTTCCAGTTGTTGATGTTGAGGCCGTTCTCGTCGAAGTTGCCGACACACGAGACGTTGCCAGCAGATGAGCCGGGGGCGAACGTATGTTGCTTGTTCCCATCCATGTCACCGAGAATCGAGTCTTACCGCTCTTGCGGGCCTATACACTCTTTCCCCTGAATTTAATTCGGGAGCATCCGCCTTTTGAAAAGCAGAACCTCCACTAGAAACAAGCAAGAAGTTCCATCTCTACTCTTTATCACACGCTATCGCGATCCGTAGACAACGATACTCTGGTGATCTCTCCCGCCTGCGCC
>VMFT01000026.1 GCA_007376195.1 Parcubacteria group bacterium Gr01-1014_29
TCAATTCTTACTAATCAAACGGGGATTGAAGTCAAGGAGAATTATTTTATCGCATCTCTTGAACGCGCGTTTTTGGATGTTGTTTATCTCAACAAAGAATATCATTTTGATAATTTATCGGGTATTAATTGGGGTAAGGTTGATGAGATTTTGCCTATCTACGGAGGTAATAAGCGTATGGAGGCAAAAGTAAAAAAATATCGTGAGGCCACTCAAAAAGGGCTTAATTAATCCAGAGGCTTACAGGTAAAATCTATGTTAAACATTGAAAAACACAAAGGTATACTCATACGGATTTTAAAGGATATGTATACCGACAATACCCTCGGTCCCGTTTTGGGATTTAAGGGCGGAACCGCAGCCTTGCTGTTCTACGATCTTAGCCGGTTTTCTGTTGACCTGGATTTTGATTTACTCGATCCGGAACAGGAAGACTATGTATTCGAAAGAGTCGGCAAGATAGTTACCGCGTATGGAAAAATAAAAGAGCAAAGGAAAAAACACTTCACGCTGTTTTACGAACTCTCATATTCCCAAGCAGACCAGAATATTAAAGTGGAAATCAATCGCCGGAACTTCGGGTCAAAATATGAAGTGATGAACTACTTCGGCATTTCAATGAAAGTGATGGTGAAAGAAGATATGTTCGCCAACAAACTAGCCGCTTTGTATGAACGCGTAGAACGAGCCAACCGAGATATTTTTGATATCTGGTTTTTTCTGCAAAATAGTTGGCCTATAAATAAAAAGCTGGTTGAAAAAAGACTTAACATGACATTCAAGGAATCCGTAGCCAAATGCATTAAAAAACTGGAAAAAGTGTCCGGCCGGGGCATTTTATCTGGTATGGGAGAACTGCTGGATGCCAAGCAAAAAGCATGGGTAAAAGCAAAATTAAAAACAGAAGCCATCTTTCTGCTTAAGGTTATGCTGGATAACGAAAAATAAATCCCCCCAAATTAGAAACGTAGTTTAATCAAAAGCTGTATACACAATCCGGTTGGTATTGCGCAGGGATGGTTTTGCAGATACTTGCGGTTTTTTCCCGCGAGTAACGCAAGGATATCAGACGCACAACCCGCTGATAACAAGCATCTTTTTCCGATGCCTCCACGACTTTAGATTCGCATAAACCAAGCGCTTGTGTATATTCCTCATCAGGAGTGCCTTGTCCCAAAAGCCCCGCGCCGAGACCGGCAATGCACGATCCCCAGAGGCGCTCCTGCAGAGAATAACAGACTCGTACTGCGTTATCCACCAACTGCTTATCGCGCAACATAAAATAGATCGCGAAACTGGACACGGTATCCATCGCCGCGAAAGCAAAACGGTCTTCAGCGATGTCTTCAACATACCTCGCGGCCTTGGCAAAATTATTGTTCTCTATGGCCATCGGCAGAATCTTAAAATCTTCGTAACACGCTTCCTTAAAGGTCTTATTTTCCACCGTGCGGCAAAAAGCGTAGGGATCCGCGCGGTCAAGTTTCAAATTGTATTTAGCATCTTGGTACATTATTGCTAGGGAATTGAATACGCCGGTCGCGCACATCTTTGTCTCGTACTCTGTCCCTCCAATCTGCGAACACGTCTGTAGAGCTTCTCTGATCAGCGCCGCTTCGTTGCCTATGGCCCGCGGATCGCTTGCGTCCGTGATGCCGTGACCAAGGCCGTGGAAACATGGCCCCAACGTATAGAGTTCGCCGGAGAGTTCTTTATCAACTTTCAGACAAAAGTTATGGGCATTCTTCAAATTCCCTTCTTTTTGCATCATAGTCTCAATAAAGCCATGGAAAAATCCGTAACTGCAGTAGGCAATCTGTGCTGTCAAGTTCAGATTCTCTCCGGTCTGGAAACGATCGTAAGATGCTTCGCCGATGATGTGGGTAAACGAATGGCAATTCTCTGCAAAATCCGGCTCGCTCTTATAAAAAACTTCAAACGCATTCATGCCTTCGGCCACGCCGTCATCGCGTATCGCCGTCCTAATCACTTCAGACCAACAAGATATTTTCCCGCCGCCCGCTGACTCCTCTCCTTGACAGGCCGCGGCCTTCGGCGATCTCACTTGAGTGTCGTCCCTATCGCGCACTGTTATCGTCCCTATATACAGTGGCGCCAGGTGGTCGTGAAATTTCCACTCGCCCGGCTTGGTGAAAGTGAAACTCCATGAGGAATTCGAGGCTACCGGCTCTTTAGGATCAAACTCGGGATAGATAGTGTGCGAAGGGTGTAAGTTTGAAGCGGGCCAAAATGGTTCACCGCGGGAAGTGGTAAAAGTTACCATATCGCCTTTTGCGATGGTGATGGTTTGTGGCGTAAACCCTGTTTCGGTCAATTCTATACGATACATACTTTTCGACCGTCCGGATAACCATCCAAATAGTTGGAAAGGTTGGAGAGAAGAATAGTCATAAAGGAAGAAAAATGCCGCGACCACAACGCACAAAAGCGCAACACTGCCAAGGATGATCCTGATGAGATATTTTCGCATGTCTGTAGTATATCATACAAGTGTCTTCATAAAAATAATGCATGCAATGGTTTATGTGTTATTTCCATAGTATACTGGTTGCATGCTTAGTCTGACCGCAAAGAAGATGGTGGCATTTGCGGGTTTCGGCGTTTTATTTTTATTGCTTACTCTTTGGATCGGTGTCCGAAAACCGGTGTCCCATTTCGCCGATTTCTCATTGGTAGATGTCTATCGTAGCTGTGTTGATGCAACGCGATCCCAACAAGACAAAGGAGTTTGTCTGAAAGAACTTGGGGACTACGCAGGCCAATATGCAGTCGTCTCCGAAATTGATGCAGCTATCGCGTCGCTGACAAAACCGGAAGAATTGTTCTGGTGCCATGAGTTTGTGCATTACGCCGGGTGGGGATTATATAAAAAGACCAGAAATATGTCCGTTGCTTTTCGTGAGGCAAGCAACAGGTGCGACAGCGGCATGTTCCATGGCATTGTTGAGGAATATATCAGTGAAGCTTCAGACGGTAGAGACCCTGAACAATTTATCACCTCTGTTGCGCCGACCGCATGCGAGCAGGATGTGGCAGAAAATAATTTACTTCCTGGTATCAAAGGAATTTGCTATCACGGACTGGGACACGCGTTTATGTTTATAACCGACAACAACTTGCCGCAAGCACTGCGCTATTGTGATATGCTTTCATCAACTCATGCTGGAGGGTGTTATACGGGTGCCTTCATGGAAAATCTGCAAAGCAAACAAGTGACGCGTATAGGCACTCATCCAAGCTTGTATGCACCAAAACCCGATGATCCGGATTATCCCTGCAATCTTCTTGATGAAAAACACCGAGATGTTTGCTACCGATATGCGGGCATCTCCGTGGGAGTGCGAACGGGGGGAGACTTCAAGCAGGCATTTGCGCATTGCCTGAAAATTGACCCAGCCTATCAAGACACCTGTTTTTTCGGCGTTGGGACTGATATCCCGGCTCTGCAATGGAGCAGCCGCTGGGCCGGAGAAAAATGCAAACTCGCTCTTGAAATCAGCACAGACGCATACAAGCAGTGTATAATGGGCGCTATGACATTTTTGGTGCAATTGAATCTTGGCAGTCCACAGGCGGTAAACGAATTTTGTGGTGCCATTGAACCCGACTATCGCGATCTATGCTTCGAGTCCGCAGGCAATAATCTCCATGCATGGGTTACATCCGACGAAGAGCTTGCGGAAAAATGTGACAAGCTCTCAAGCGTGCGGGCGCGCGAACTTTGTCTTGCTTCAACCATATTCCCCGCAACTGGCAACTCCACCAGCCGCTGATGATTTTATGGCACTTTCCTCTTAGCCACATAGATTTCCGGATTGGTATAAATACGTTTTTCAATTTGGTAACCCGAAAATTCGGTAAGGAAAAGACCAGGACACCGGTTCTCCGGGATATCATCATATCCACAACTGATAAATATATACTCTATATTGCCAATCGGTCGGTAGTCGCGTCGTACGCTATCATCAAGTATAACAAGTGGTGTATTAAAATATCGTTCAAGGGGGCTCCAAAAAACCTCATTTGAAAACAGGTCCTCCCGTCCGAAGCGGTAGGTGCGCACACTAAAAAAATGCAGATCCTGTTTTCGTTCCTTTTCTTTGATTGAGATAATCTCGTTTTGTATGGTTGCAATAAACGGAGGAGCAATATACGAGGGTAGGAGAAAATCCACCGGGTCAGAAACGGCGTGCCACATTGCAACCGTTAAGCGCTCTTGCAGATTCGGGGAGAAAACAAACACAAGGAACGCGATCATCGCTACTTTAATAACCCAAAGCCCCCGTTTCTCCGAGAACAAACCATGAATGACTCCGGCTATACATAGAATCACTATTCCAAAAAGAGGGGTAAAATAGCGAACTGGAAAGGAAACAATAGGAGATACATATACCGCAACAGCTATCACAAAAAACTGTACAACCCCTACAAGTAATATAAGTATAAAGTTCTTCTGTTCACGATCTTGCTTGCCATAACAGAGGTACGCGATTGAGGCGGCCACGAAAAATCCTGTCAAGAGGAGTACCGTCATTAGTGCGGAATCGTCCCGAAAAAGGAGAAAGTCCCAAAAAATCTTTCCACGAGAAAATAAGTTCTGGAAAAGCTCATGGAAATTCACCGTCAAAAATGCGCGGGAAGATTCGGAAAACGAGGGTAGCGCATTTTGATTCCGATTAAAATAAAACAGGAGCGGTACATGTAGCACGATGAAAGTGGTCACAAACATACCAAAAACGCCCGCGGAGGCGGCAAGCGATTTCCACTGCATCCGCAGCATGAGAATGACGGCAAAGATGTAGACAGGCGCGATTGCATAGACCGATTGATGTAGGGTGGCGGAAAAGAGGAAGGCCCCGATGCTGAATAGTAGCAAACCATATTTTTTATAGTGGTGTGCCCGATGGAGTAGCAACAAACTCAACAGAAAGAAGGGCTGCATGATCCACGGCTGCCAAACAAAATTTGATTGAGCAACAATGAATCCGGCTAATCCAAAAAGCACAAACGCAATGAGGCCGGCTTGTTTCCCAAACATGGACCGCGCGAGCAGATACATGATGATTAGACCGACCATCTGCAGAAGAAGGTTGAAGATGCCAAGAAAGACGATATCGTCTTTCAGAAGCAAGGGCAGCGCGAGTAGATAGAAATAGGCAGGGCTGTTTCCGTAACTCCCAAACTCTCCATCCGGCCCGGTAAGCGGAAACTCGTGGTATGCGACGATATGATGTGCTACAAGATAGTCGCGGTTATAGTCGCTGTGATAGTAGTGGTTACCGTGGAATGTATCGAGTCGCAATAAAAGCGCTATGCACAAGATAAGTACAAATAAAATCTCATGGCTCCGAGATGTGAGGAACTTCCAGAAGTGAGTCAATTGGCTTGGGATACTTGAAATATTTTTTGAGTACGCTATATCCATTTGCCAAAGTTTAGTACTGGCAAAATTCTTTATATTTCTCCTCAAGCGATGAACAAATTTCTTGAATTTTATCCCGCGGAGTCCATTCAGCAAGGTTGGGTGCAACGCGCCTAAAACACCCATCTCGTTCTTGTTCCGAAAGCAGGGATAATCGACAGAATTCAAGCGCATCAACGGGCGAACTGTGGGTCAAAAGTTCGATCGCAAGACCCGCTATGCATGGCAGGCGCAAGCGTTCCTGAAGTGCGCGACAGGCAAAAATATCGCCGGCATAATCAACTACGCTGATATTATTCGCGATGTTTCGCATAGTAACGGAAGTTGCCAAAGAATCTATAGCGGCAATTGCGTATGTATCCTCGACAATACTCTCAATGAAAGAAGCGGCTTTGGGAAAATCATTATTAGTCAGCCATAATAGAAGTGGCTTGGCTGCGTAGTAGCACATGCGTCTATAAGGATCAGCTTGTTCTCTACAAAATGAAAAAGGATCTTCTTTGTTCAAGGAAAAACCATATTTATTTGTTTGATAGAATTTTATAACTTCGCTGAAAACTCCTCCCGCACAATAATCCAGTTGAAGCGGCGTGCTGGAAATTTTTGCACACTCTTCTAATGCTCGCGCTATCACCTGTTGCGGCTTCTCACCCGTCATTCTTGGGGCATAAAAACTAAGGGCGCCATGTCCAATATCATGATAACAACGCGCTGTCGCGTCGGGCGACTCGGAGGCAAGTTGCGGGTCAGTACAAAACTTCACAGCTTTTACGAAATCGCCTGTCGTGGAAATTAATGCATGCACAAACGCGCGATCAAAGGCGCTGGCACAAAGTGTGACTTTCGGTGGCATGACAAATTCAATATTGTTGTCTACAGTATAATGATAGGTCCAATGGCCCACGTCATGAAGGATCTCATTACACGACCGCTTAAAACTTGGCTCGTCTAACAAGCGGCTGGAGATAATGGCAAAAGCTGCATGTGCCCCCTTGCGTTGAATAATCGATTCTATGCCATCAACCCAGCACCGAAACTCCTGACCCTGCAGTTTTTCACTACATGTTGCCATCCATGCAGCTATTTGTGCATTCTGTGCATTGTTTTGCACTGTGGTATAAACATAAAAAGCCGCCAATAGAAGAATTGAAAATATTGGTACAACTAAGATACATAAGAATTTTTTTCGTGAAAATCGAGCCATTTGTATGTCGCGTTGTTCGGGTTATTATACACCCATGCATGCAAGGATGTTAGTCATGACTCTGTATCGTAAGAGTTTTATAGGTATAGGAACCCTGTTCCTTCTGGCGGCGTTAGTGTATGGATATAGTGTCTTTTTCACTGTACGGGAGAGTGATGAAACCAGTGTCACAGTTGGGGCATGCGCGCCGGGCCAAAAAATTTCTTGCTGGCTTGAGGAGATTACGCAAGCGCTTGATGCCGGTGGGTTGGCGGCAGCGTTTGATACAGTTGCGGTTCTTTATGAATCGGATTCCGCGTTTGCGGCAGACTGCCACAGTTTTACTCATGAGCTGGGGGAAGCTGCTTATGAAAAATTTTCCCGCGGCGACGAATTGGATATCACGACAAAAACATCCTATTGCGGGTACGGATTCTATCATGGGTTTATGGAAACGCTCCTACAGACAAGTGGCGATATTGCGGAAGCGCGGCAGTTTTGCGCGTATGTGGATGCAAAACTTTCCCGTGAGCGTTCGGGGGCGGCAACCGCGTGCTATCATGGCATGGGGCATGGCACGGTGGACGGCTCCGACCCGAGAACATGGGGGAGTGCCGAAAAGATGATTGCGCCCGGCATTGAAATATGCAAACGTGTTGCTGAAACGGAATTTCAGGAATACCTTTGTGCTACCGGGGTTTTTAATTCCATTGAAGTTCTTGCAAGAGATAAAAAATACGGCATTAGCAATTTGTTGGAGGATCCGTTTCAATTGTGCCACAACCAGCCCGCGCTCTATCGCGAGCCATGCTATACAAATATGATTCCAGCCGTTTTCGCTTTGGCAGGGGGTAATTTTTCAAAGGCGGCGCAATATGTTGAAGACAATATTCAACATGCGGATGATTTTACCATTGATGGGTATACCATTCGCGAAATGGTGGTACTAAGTGTGTTTCATGAATTCGCGCGCGGGAATATTGATACGGTGGATTATGCGGAACGCGGCATGGCGCTATGCCGTTCCGTGCCGGAGCATTCGCGCCTCGCGTGTGTGGAGGGCATTGCCGATGGGCACATGAAATACGGCAAACCGGGGGCCGAGTATATAAAAGTATTTTCGTTTTGCGCGGACGATGAGTTACGCGCGGACGAGAAGAATATCTGTTACAAACACATTCTCACGCGTTTGTCCATCTGGTACTCGAAAGATGAACAAAAAGATATTTGCAATCGTGTTCCCATGATATATCAGAAATATTGCCCTCTATGATGCGTTTTGTTTTTCTTGTTATTTTTATTGCAGTTGTGGCTGGAATTGTTTTTATATTTTTACAAGCTGATGAGCGGCGCGCAATTTCTTTTGATGCATTGGCACAGGAGATTTTGGATGCCTGTAAAGATGCGCCATATCGTCCTTCTTGTTACGACGAAGAAATTCCAAAAAAAACGGTTGGGTTTATGCTGGCGGATTCGTTTGAAGTTACAAAAATTGTACAGCGCGAAGATCAAAACTATTGGTATTGCCATGTATTGGGGCACGAACTAAGCGCTCGCGAGACGGCCAAAGACCCGTCTCAATGGAAAGATGTGGCGGCACAATGTCCGAGCGGCATGTGTTCTAACGGCTGTATTCACGGCGCGTTTCAGGAGCGGTTTCGCACAGAAGCATTTGATTCCCCCGAGGAAGCATACGCGCTTGTGCCGGAATTAAGCGAGGTATGTGAAGCGAGGCGTAACTGGAGCCCCTCGGGCATGGAGCAGGCTACCTGTTACCACGCGCTGGGGCATCTTGCCATGTACATTACGAGCGCGGATATTACGACCGCAATAGATATATGCGGCAAGGTTGCCATAAAAGCAGATGGCCGTGATTTTACGCAAGTGTGTTATGACGGCGCTTTTATGCAAATATACCAGCCGCTGGAACCGGAGGATTCTGCGTTGGTGGAAGGAAAGAACCCCGGCAAGGAGGGGTTATATGATTTTTGTAAAAACTTTGAAGGACGCGCGCGCGCTTCTTGTTGGAGCGAAGGATGGCCGCTTTTTGGGGAGGAAGTAAAGACGCCGGCGGGGCTCACTAAGTTTTGTTCAATGTTTCCGGGTGATATTGAAGAAAACAGATGTTATTCCGGAATGTTTTACGTGATAACCGCGCAGTTTAACTTTGATGAAAATAAGATCGTGCCGTTTTGCAATGGCATGCCGGACGAGCGCAAGGGAGAATGCTTTTCGCAGGCCGCTTCGCGCCTGGTTGAAACGGATTACGGCTTGGTTGAAAAATCTATCGGGCTTTGTCAGGCGGCAGAGAAGGTTGGTGTAGGGGAAGAGTGTTACCAATCGCTCATAAACTTCTCGACATTTAATTTTAAGCGGGGTTCCGCGGAGGCATTACGGTTTTGCGACTCCCTGCCAAACAAATGGACGTCAGTTTGCAAGAGTGCAAAGTGATGCGCAGTACCCGTGCGTTTAAGGTTGTATTTTTGCAGAACTTTCATCTGTGATAGTATGAGAATATGTTGAAGTTTTCTTTGCATCTCAATGTTTTTTTGGTGGCAGCTGTAGTTTTTGCACTTTCTGTGTCTGCTCATGGTATCGGCCAGAAATTCGAAAAAGAAGCGGGGCCGTATCTTGTTGACATTGGATCTAACACGCTTACGTTTCGCGCGGGTGATATTATTGCGCTTGATTTTAATATTTTGGAAAAAGAAACACGACAGAATGCGGAGTTTACCGATATATGGATGCGGATTGAAAAAGAAAATAAGATTTTTGTCGCAGGCGGTCTTTCTAAAGCACGTTTTGGTGGAACATTTTTATCATATGTGTTTCCGGAAGCAGGGGAATATAAGCTTTTTGTGCGGTTTCAAAACGGCGAAGAAGTACTTGCGGAAATGGAGTTTCCTTTGGTCGTAGAAGAGCGCAAAAATCAACAATCGGGATTCAGCGGTTTTTACTCTGTGGTGTTGAGTTTTATTCTTGGCGGCGTTATGAGCGCAGGCACCATGTTATTTTTTAGAAAAAAGCAAGTATGAAAAGCAAGCCATTTTTCATCATTTTTTTACTCATTGGGGCGGTGGGTGTCGGGACGTTGCTATTTTTCAAAAGGGAGAGAAGCAATACAGAAGCAACGGTTGAGAAATCCGTTTTCATAAAAAGCGTTGGTGAGAATATTCCCGAAGGCAGCATTGTCATTCACATGACAAAAAACGGTTTCGAGCCAGAAGAAATTGAGATAAAAAGGGGTGACACGGTTACCTGGGTGAATGATGATTCAGATTTCCGTTGGCCGGCATCAAATCTTCATCCCACACACGGCATATATCCCGAATTCGATCCGCAGGAACCAATTGCACAAAGCGAATGGTGGTCGTTCCAGTTTAAGAAAGAAGGAGTTTGGAAATTTCATGATCATTTAAACCCGCGCTTCCGAGGAAGCGTGAAGGTTCAGTAGAATAACCAAAGGATTATTTCATGGAAATAGAACGCGATTTTACGCAATATATTCCGCACTACCCTTTGTTTCGAAACGCACATCCTTCAGCCGACGCGTATGATATTGCCGAATCTGAAGGAACTGGCGCAGGCACAATAGAAAAACTGCTTGCGCGAGTTTTCGATCGTATTTTCAGCTATGCGAGATTCGACCGGAAATCATTATACTTTTTCCCGGATGTGTCAGATATTTTTACCCTTCAACAGAAAAGAATGTTGCAGTTTCTTTACGAGAGCAAGGCCGTACGTTTTCCTACCGTCTTTTTCGATCCACCTTTCAATGATGAGCCAAAGATGTTCAATGCGGTATTAGACCCTATTCGATTAAAAGAAAGTTATTTTCTTCATATTGCTCCCGAACTTGTTGAAACATTTGGTCAATTTCATATGGGGCATTCGTTTGCGCATGCCGAGGCAATTTCAAAGGCGATTGGTGAATATATCGAGCGCTTTGTTTTACTGCCTTGGCGAACACATTCTTTCATCTGTGCTTCAGAAAAGGATCTTTCGAGAAAAGGGTATACGTTTTTACTTCCCCGTATAATTTCAAAATTTTCAGAACAGCAGAAAGAAATGCACTCTGAATTCAGATTGAACGAGGAACTGCCGTTTTTTTGGGTCAAGGGCAGATCATTTCCTGGAGGAAAAAGCATTCTTCTTCCGTCACAATCAGTGTTTTGGGGATACAATCAGTCTCACGCACAAGAACCGTTTCTTGGAGAGTCCAATACCAGTGGTGCAGCTGGTATGTTCACGCAAGAAGGGGCTATTCTCTCTGGTCTTAGAGAGCTTATACACCGCGACGGATTTTTGATTTTTTGGTTAAATACCATCGCTCCGCCGCGAATTGATCCAAGTACAATACAGAACAACAGAATTTCCTCTATCCTTAGAGGTCTGAAGAGATACCGGTTTGAAGTTGAAATTTTAGACGTAACAACGGATATAGGATTGCCGAGTTTCGTGACATTATTGATTGACGGAAGCAGTGGAGAGAAACGCGCTTTTATAGGCGGCGGTGCAAGCTCGGTTCCGGAAGAAGCGATTGAGCAAGCGCTTGCTGAAGTTCTATCCATATATCATTACTGGAGAAGGGGTGGTTCCGATCATTTTAATCTCCCGACGCCTTATGTTCCTTTTTCAAAAGAAAATTCGGTAGGGCATTTTGATCGGGTAAATCTTTGGGCAAGCCCGGCGATGTTTCCGAAACTGCGATGGTTCTTAAACGGAACGGTCTATGCTTTTGGAGACCGCAAAAAGAATTACGAAATTTGCGCCGCCGATCCGGCACACGAATTATCTTTTCTGGTTCAGAAGTTTAAATCACTGGGCGAGGAATATGCCATCTACTATTTTGAAGCCAGACAAAAATTTCTCAACACGCTAAGATATCGTGTGGTAAAGACGGTCGTACCAGCTCTGGTGCCGCTCTATCTCCATGAACACCTTGCGCCTCTTGCTGCCTCTCGTCTTGTTCAGGTACCCAAAAAATTGGGATATACTGCGATTCAATTTCCCAATCCGCTTCCGCATCCTTTTCCTTGAGTTCCTGTGGATATCTAAGTTTGGCGAAAACAGAGTACATATAGTATGATACTGTGAATTACGAAACTCCCCTTCCAGCCCAAAATTGAGTACAATACAAAAAGCCGCACCTTGTTGAATCAGGCGCGGCTTTTATCATGAAAAACA
>VMFT01000050.1 GCA_007376195.1 Parcubacteria group bacterium Gr01-1014_29
ACCACAGTAGAGATTAAACCCATTTTCGGGAAATCTGTTTTTGCCTGTGCGAGAGAAAGCCATTGATTCTGCGGGGCGCCGCGCGCTTCGCGCGCGTGGGGGAGGTTCAAAAATTCAGAAGCCGAAGACTTTTTGGAGGGAGGATTTTTTGGAGGGGAATACCAATACGAATACATCGTGTGTTTGCCCCTCCCACCCGTGCGCACACCGAGTCCTTCGCTGGCGGGTCTGAAACCAGCGAAGCTCCCTATTCTGGAATTGCTACTTTTACAGCTCCTTCGAGCTGAATTTTTTGGTATATGCGGTCTATGCCTTCAATATGTTGCCACTTTGTTGCCTCATCGGTTTGCGCTTCATCTATAACCTTTTTCCATTCCATGAGCATGAGCACTGTGCCTTCGAGAATCAAATTATGTAATTTTTTCGGTTTGACTACCAGCACATGATGGCCATAGTCTTGAAATCTCTTTTGATATTTTGCAATAAACTCATCAGACATTCTATTGGTTGCAAACGTCAACTTGTATTTGTCGCCCAACCCGGCAATTCCGAGAAAGTGGACCATTGAGCTCCTCACAGCATAAAGATTTTCAGCCGAAAGATGGGCAAAATCCGTACCTCTGTATTCTGGGTTCGAATCAGTCAAGCAATATTTTTTTACCCATGCTAAAAAACGCTCTTGTTGTGTTCCGTTTTTTCTCAAATACTCGTACCAATAATTTGCTATCACGTCGATCAGTGTGAATACACAAATAAGTTGAACTCGTTCCGTTGTGTAGTTCCGATGTTCTAAATCCATCGCAAAAACTGAAGCAATGTCCTCCGTCGCCTCCTTAAAAAACTTAAAGACGCTATCATCCTTTTTCTGGTGAGTGAGCCCCAGTTGTTGTCTTTTCTCGTCCATATACTTATTTTTCGTAAGCATCAATATAATCTCTGACAACAGCAGCGACTGTATCGTAGTTAATATTTTTGCTTTTGCTATACGAGGTTTTAAACCATTCAAGTAAGCTTTTATCGCTTCTACTAGAATTACAAGCGTGACAACAGATTGCGACAATTTTAGAGACATCCTTTCCCTCGCTTACATAGCTCCCCACACTGTCCCAATCCTTTCTGTGATTCAAATGCTCAACAGTAGCGGAAGCATTGTTGTCACCTTTTATAAAAGGTCTGTGGCAATAAACACAATCCTCATCTCGCCCTCTAATCTTTTTTAAAACATCATCAGGAGGTCGCGTAGTTTTTACTTTTTTCATCTTTACATCCATATTATTTGCTATGATATCAAATATGAAGTACTTTCTCTACGCGCGCAAAAGCACAGATGTCGAGGATAAGCAGGTCCTCTCCATTGATGCGCAGTTGTCAGAGTTGCGTGCGCTCGCGAAGCAGGAACGACTCAACGTCGTTGAGGTATTCGTAGAAAAGAAGTCAGCCAAGATGCCGGGGCGTCCTGTGTTCAGTGAGATGGTGGCGCGAATACAAAAGGGCGAGGCACAAGGGATTGTGTGTTGGAAGATTGACCGGCTCGCGCGTAATCCCGTGGACGGCGGGCAAATACAGTGGCTTTTGCAGAATAGTGTTATCGCACATATCCAAACGCACGATCGCGCGTACTATCCCGCGGACAATGTTTTGATGATGTCAGTTGAGTTTGGTATGGCGAATCAGTACATTCGCGATTTGAGCGTAAACACGAAACGTGGACTTCGAGAGAAAGCGCGTCAGGGTATTTATCCAAGCTCTGCTCCACTCGGATATTTAAATAATCCGCGCACCAAGACGATAGTCGTAGATAGAAAGAAAGCTCCGATAATTCGTAAAGCATTTGAGATGTACGCCGAGAATAAATATCGGCTCGAAGACATGGCTAGCTTTCTATACCAGAACGATCTTAAAACTCACGCGACGCGAAGGTGGGGTAACGACAATGGCGGTAAGGCTCACTCCAAAGACCAAATGACGTGGATGCTCTCCAACATATTTTACTACGGCCACTTTAAATACGGTGGCGAAGTATACGAGGGCAAGCATACGCCGCTCATTGATAAAAAGTTATTTGACCGCGTACAGGAAGTCTTGAAATTGCGAGGCAAGAAGAGAACTCTCAAGAATAGCCCCCAAGCGTATTGCGGCCTGCTTTCTTGCGATAGTTGCGATTCTTCTATCACAGCCGAAAAACAGAAGGGTCATATCTACTACCGCTGTACCCGCAAGAAAGGCGTTTGCACTGAACCCTATGTGCGAGAAGAATCTTTAGACTTTCAGCTTTCAGAACTTCTCGCTCGTTTTGTCCTCCCGCCCGAGTGGGCGGTGGAGTTAAATCGTCTGGTGGATAAAGACGAAAAGGATGCCACTCAAATCGCGGCGGTGTCTGGTCCAAGAGATGCGGTCAAAGATTGCCGAACTAGACGGCAAAATTGCCCGCCTCACCGACCTTTTCATCGAACAGGACATTGAGCGCGGTGAGTACCTAGAACGTCGTCACGCGCTCATGGGCGAGAAAAGGTCTCTGCAGGAACAATCCCTGCTTCTTGAACGAGACGCCGCCGTGTGGCTCGAACCGATGCGGGAGTGGATAAACGAAGCGCAAGCGCTTACGGGAATAGCCCAAAGTCAAAACTACCCCTCCAAAAAATCCTCCCTCCAAAAAGTCTTCGGCTCGAACCTCACCCTCCACGCGCGCGAAGCGCGCGGCGCCCCGCAGAATCAATGGCTTTCTCTCGCACAGGCAAAAACAGATTTCCCGAAAATGGGTTTAATCTCTACTGTGGT
>VMFT01000027.1 GCA_007376195.1 Parcubacteria group bacterium Gr01-1014_29
AACAATATTGAAACAAAAGAAAATCCCGCATGAGGCGGGATTGTTAGGCGCGGTATACTTTATCCACAGTTGTGGAGTTTCGTAATTCAAAGTTATTAAAGTCGCGCTCAAAATTACGGCGGGAGAGACAGTTGCGCTGAACGATATATTTTCTGTAACGCACCTATTCTTTTCCTATATCGGCGTTGGTATCCTGTATGGCCTTATCGTGTTTGGCGGGCTACTGCTTCTGGTTGTTCCAGGACTCGTATGGCTTGCTACGTATGGGTTGTTTTCGTATGTGCTCATCGATACGGAGTGCGGGATAATGACCGCGTTGTCGGAAGCGAAGCGAATATCTAAGGGAGCGCGATGGCATTTGGCTTTATTCATGGCAGTTATCGGAATTTTACACATTGCCGGCATTCTTGCGTTTTTTATCGGTTTGATTATCATTATCCCCATAACTGCTGTTGCCACGGCGCATGTGTACCGGAAACTTGTTTTAGCGCACGAGGAGAAAGAATATGTCCAACATGGTATGATGTAAGAATGAGGATAAAGAAAACGAAATCGGCGCAAATAATTATTCTTGGCGCCGGCTTTGCCGGTATATACGCATATCTCAAGCTGCATAAAAAACTTCATACTACGTCCGCCAAGCATATTACGATTGTAAACGAGCGTGATTTGTTTACATTTATTCCGATGATTCATGAGGTAGCTACGGGCACCCTACTGCCATTTAGTATTACGCAGTCCTTGCGTTCTTTACCGCAATGTTGTCTGGAGCGGTTTGTGGAAGGGCGTGTCTTACACATTGATGCTGATGCAAAGGACGTGGTCGTGCGCCATTTGAACCCGGAAGCGCCGCCTTCAGGCAAAGGAGTCTCAACGTCTCTGGAGGAACGCATGCCGTTTGACTATTGTATAGACGCTCTTGGTTCCGACACGAATTTTTTTGGCGTACAAGGCGCCGAAGAACATGCGCTAACGCTGGAAAGTCTTGAAGATGCCCGCCGTATAAAAAACCGCATCATAGAGAGTTTCGAGCAGGCACAAATTACAAAAAGCGAGGCAGAGCGGAAGCGGCTCCTTCGTTTTGTCATAGTCGGCGGCGGGCCTACGGGCGTAGAACTTGCTGGCGAGATGTCCGATCTCATAAACGGCGAGTTACGCAAAGCATTTCCGTCTCTCCATCCGTTAACTGAAATTCGACTGTATGAGGGGAAAACGCGTTATTTGTGCAATATTGATGAATGGTTCGGCGAGTATGCCTATACGATACTTGCTGGCAAGAAGCATGTGCAGACATTTTGCGGGTTGCCGGTTTCAAGAGTTACCAGTGAAGGGTTTTACGCAGGAGAGGAATATATTCCGGCAGGAACGGTAATCTGGACAGCGGGCGTTAAGGCTCGAGAACTTTCTATTTCATCAAAAAAGCGTATTATACGCGAAGATCGAACAGGGCGTATAAAAATTAATTCGTGTCTACAGGTTCCGACCTACCCATTTTTGTTCGTGGCGGGAGATCAGGCATGGATTAAAAGCAAAGAAGGTGGCCAGCCGTATCCTATGCGCGCGCAGTTTGCCATACAGGAAGGGATAGTGGCGGCAGGGAATATCACCCGCATGATAGGGCACAAGCCGCTTCAAGAGTTTTTTTGGCATGATAGAGGGTTTATCGTATCCCTTGGAAAAAGAAGCGCGCTCGCGAATGTTTTTGGATTTCGCGTTTCGGGACTGCTTGCATGGATTTTATATCGCGGAGCGTATCTTGCCAAGATAGTCGGTTGGCGTGCTAAACTACGTACTCTACTGGAGTGGATACTCAATACGTTTTTACCCCGCGATATTTCTAAACTTTAGTCCCTTTTGTTAAACACCGGGTGTTTAACAATTAAAAAACGGATTTTCACTATCAATGTTTTTGTAAGGATATGAGCAGGAAAACGTCATCTACAACAGGAGTGGATACTAATGAAAAGGAATTGCTGCGGGCATATGACAAATATGCGGATGCCCTATTTCGGCATTGTTATTTCAGGTTGTATGACCGGGAATTGGCAAAAGACGTAGTGCAAGATACCTATATGAAAACGTGGGAGTATTTGTCTGCCGGCAATTCCATAGATACTATGCGGGCCTTTTTATATCGTGTTGCGAATAATCTTGTGATAGACCATGTGCGTAAGCAATGTCCCCTATCATTAGAAATGCTTCACGAAAAAGGATTCAACCCTCATGACACAAGTAAAGACGCTCGTGTGGGAGATATTGTATCCGGACGAGAGGTGGTGCGGATGCTTGATAAGTTGGAAGAGCCCTATCGCGCGATTGTCGTGATGAGATATATTGATGATTTGATGCCGCGGGAAATTGCCGCGGTGCTCGGAGAGACGGAAAACGCCGTATCGGTGCGGATTCATCGCGCCACACAAAAAATAAAAGATTTATGGGAACAGGGAGATATTCATGATGCCTAACTTCAACCATCATATCCATATACAGGAAGCGGTTCTCACGAGGGAAGAGAAGGCTATTTTGCGCGTGCGGCTTCGGACCCATATGCGAGAGGAGCAATCTTTCTCTGCCTCTGCGCAGTTTTCGCTTGCCTCGTTTTTTTACTCACTGCGCGTAGTAGCGCTTGGTTTTGCGAGTGTTGTATTTGTAACGGGGGGTATTTCATACGCTGCGGAAAGGGCGCTTCCGGGCGATATGTTGTATACCGTGAAAATTGAAGTAAACGAGCGATTGCGCGGCTGGACTGCCATTTCCCAGGAGGCGCAGGCGGAATGGTCTATTGCGCAAACTGGGCGGCGCCTTGAGGAGGTAGAACGTCTTGTTGTCGGAGGAAGTGGGCTTGATGATGCCACGCGTGATCAGATGGTGTCGCAGGTTGAGAAAAGCGCAAACGAGGCGGGCAAAGCCATAGCCGAGCTCAAAACGGAACGCATTGAAGTCGCGGCTGGTACCAATTCGCGCCTTGAGTCTTCGCTCCGCATTCATGAACGCGCGCTCATGCAAGTTGCCGAAGAACGCGAAGACTTGAGTTCGCAGATTCATGTCATATTAGAGACGGTGCGCAGGAAAGCGGCAAGCGTTTCGGAAATTCGCCAGGAAATTGAGAAAGAAATTGACGCCAAAGATTCTTCCGGGAGTGATGGTAAGGACATTGAGGCGACCACTACCGATATATCAGTAGACAAAAAATTACAAGAAAGCGCGACGACAACAGCTTTGTAAAATCTGTTTGCTCTCCCGTGTCGCTGGTAGTATAGTAATATATGAACCAAGAAAATATTGAGAATTCTTATCAACCTGAAAGGGGGCTGCGTATGAGCGAGCAGGAAAGCCTCGAGCGAATTAGGCGAGATAATCGTCAGGAACGAGAACAGCTAATTGAATTACGGAAAAAACAATCAACTAACAAACGTGCTTTCGGATTGGCAGAAGAACTAGAGTTGGAAAAAATAGATAAGGATTATGCAGAATTTGTTATGAATAGCGAGTTTCACATGCGCAAACTCGTCGATTTTGCTGTTCTTGCCAGACAGGAAGTCTTGGAAGGTGAGAATATCGAAAATTCTGACGACGAAAAACTCCTCGCGTATTTATTTGAGTTTTGTACGAATAATGCAGAACTTCTGGAAAGGATGGAAAAAAGGGTTCTTCAAAAGAAGGAAGAAAACCCGGAGCTATTTTCCTGAAAACTTGATCCGTTAGTTATCTTTTTTCCCTCCATCTGCACTGTTTCAAGAACGAATAAGCTATCTCCCGTACACGCGGCCCATTGGCCGTTTTTTGTTTTGAGAAGCGTGCCAGGTTTTGCCGTGGATGGCTCGTTGGTCGGGTGTCCCGCAAGAATTTTAATGCGTTTAAAGACTTTCGGAAGTCCGACTTCCGAATATTCATAATCGGAAGTCGGACTTCCGAAAGTCATAAAACTCCACGTGCCGGGCCAGGGGTTGAGTGCGCGTACCCTGCGGTCTATCTCTTCTGCTGATTTTGACCAATCAATATGCCCATCTTCTTTGGTTAAAAGTTTTGTGTATGTTGCTTGTTCGTGGTTTTGCGGTAGCGGCTTGATTTCTCCCGCAATCCATTTAGGGAGTGTTTCTACCAGCAACTCTCCTCCCAAGTTTGCAAGTTTGTCATGGAGTTCTCGATATGTTATTTCGTCTCGATTTGCAATTTGAAATTTGCAATTTGAAATTATGGGCCCATGATCCATTTTTTCGTCTGTCAACATAAGCGTAACTCCGGTATCTTTATCTCCCGTGAGAATTGAAGCTTGGATAGGCGATGGACCGCGGTGCCGAGGCAGGAGAGATGGGTGGACATTTAGGGTGCCTTTAAGAGGAATATCGAGAAGTTTTTTCGGAAGAATTTTTCCGTAGGCGGCTATCACAAAAACATCCGGCTTTACGTTGTTAAGTGCGTTTAAAAAAGATTCGTCACTTGCTTTTTCTGGTTGGAAAATAGGAATTCCATGTGATTGAGCAAGCACTTTAACAGGTGATCGTGATATTTTTTGCCCGCGGCCTGCCGGTTTGTCGGGTGCAGTAACAACCGCACTAGGCACAAAGCCGCTCTGAATAAGTTTTTGGAGAATGATTACGGAAAATTGTGGAGTGCCAAAAAAAATAATTTTAGGTGACTTATGAATCATGATTCCTCTTTTTTACGAGAAAGCTTTTGAATGTTTTTCGCTTTCTCAATAAAAAGAATGCCATTTAAATGGTCTATCTCGTGTTGCATAACACGAGCATACAGTTTTGATGTGCCGCGCTGGAATTTTTCACCCCATTCGTTGTAGGCTTCAATAGTTGCTTTTTCCTTTCGCTCGACGGCGCCATATATGCCCGGAACACTCAAACAACCTTCCGTTTCGTTTATTTTTTTGCTGGCGGTTTTTTTTATGACCGGATTGATGAATGTATAGTATTCCCACTTCATGGTACTGCGTTCTTCTTCTGGCAGGTCTTTCACTTTGTCCCACCGCAAAGCTTCCTCGGACGCGAGAAATATTCGCAGCGCGTAGCCAATTTGCGGCGCGGCAATGCCAATGCCTTCTCTTGTCTTTTGGAGCGCGTCTTTCATATCTTGGATGACGCGCTGGATTTTTGGAGAAGTGATTTCTTCAATGAGTACTTCGGCGGCGTGTTGGTGAAGGACCTTATTCGGTTCTTTGATTATTTTATCTTTCATAGTTTCCTCATAGTTCTCGCAACTTCTTCTTTCATGTTTGTTATATCTTTATAGGTAAACGGCTGCCACAAGATCGGTGTGGATTGCCGGGGATAATAGCAGTCCATAAGCTGGTCTACATCTTTCCAGAACGATGATTTATTCATTTCCCGCATAAGTTCGTCCAACACACGAACAGAAAGCATCGTGCCAATGAGAGGGCGCAGTTTTTTTTTCCGCGCAAGAAACCATACCGTCAGTGTTTCGAGTTTGCCGACAGGAAGTTTTCGCAACGCAAAGGATACCAAGCGCCCGTCTTTTCCACGAATAACTTGCGGTTTTGTGCCCAGTATACGCTCTCCCGTACGCACAAAAAAGTCAATAAAGCGGTGGATGTCCGGGTTTGTCTCGTGCTGTTTCTGCTTTGATTTATTTGATTTTATCACATTTCGTGGCATAGTGGTATTATAAGGCATGAATTATGAATTATGAAATTGCCCAACTGCTTTTTTCTTAATTCATAATTCATGCTTCATAATTCAAAGATTATCCACATGGTCGGTATTACAGGCCAGGGCATGGTGGCTCTGTGCGAGCTTTTGGTTGCGGAAGGGAAGCAGATTACCGGTTCGGATACAGGCGAGGTATTTCAGACGAGCGCGATTTTGCAAAAACTCGGTATTCGGGTGAAGAAATTTCAAAAAAAGAATATCACAAAAACCGTTGATGCGGTAGTGCGTTCCAGCGCGTATGGAGACGCGCACGTTGAAATTGCGGCAGCGCGACATCTTGGCATTCCGGTGATGGATTATATTGATGCGGTTGCGGAAATTTTCAATACAAAGCGCGGCGTTCTTATTGCAGGCACTCATGGCAAGACATCTACTACTGCGCTGGTCGGGTGCATGCTGGAAGACGCGGGATATGACCCCACCGTATTGGTGGGAGCAACCGTGCGGCGATGGGGAAAAAACGCTCGTGCTGGCAAAAGCGAGTGGATGGTGGCGGAAGGCGACGAGTATCAAAATAAGTTTTTGAAACTGCGGCCCGAAATACTGATCATCACAAACATTGAATACGACCATCCGGATTTTTTTACAACAAAAAAACAGTACGAGCAAGCATTTCGCACTCTTGTGTCGGGTTTGCCGCCGCGCGGCCTGCTTATTGCGGAAAAAAATCTTAAGCAGATTATTGTAAGCGTTCCATGCCCGGTTGTGTGGTACGGCATTGTCGGGAAACCAGAAGGAAGGCATATGGAGCTTAACAAGAAAGCTGCGCTGCTTGTTGCGCGACGTTTTGGCATTGCCCGCGTTAAGGCAAAACGGTCGTTTGATGCGTATGAAGGCGTGTCGCGCCGCATAGAACTGTATACATCGTCTGATGCGGACACCGTTGTGTTAGACGACTATGCGCACCATCCTACGGAAATAAAAACAACGCTCGCATACATTCGCAGGTTGTACCCAAAGCATCGCATTACTGCTCTATTCCAACCGCACACCTATTCGCGTACGCACGTATTGTTGCAGGATTTCACGAGATCTTTCGGCAATGCGGATGAGGTGGTTTTGATGCCCATATATTCATCCGCACGCGAGCGCAAAGACGATTTTCCACCGGATTTATTTGAACGACTGTTACAAGAGACCAGCAAAAAACATTCAAACGTAAAAGATGTTTCTGGCATCAAAGAGGCGGTTGCTTATTGCCGCAATCTTGTACCTATCGCGAACGGACGCGTAATCGTAACCTTTGGCGCGGGAGATGTGTGGCAGGTAGCGAAAGCTCTTGCAACTGACTAGACACCGAGTGTCTAGTCAGTTGCTTATTTTATGGAAGGTTAATCGTAAACAATGAACCCTCATCGAGGATATAGATGATGCGTTCTTCCGGCGGGACGTGGAATACTAAGTTTGCCCCTTCATATATGATGTGTTTGTTGCGCGTGTCACCGCGGCCATCAAGTTCAAGAGTAAAAAGCATGTTGGTATCTTGAACAATAAAATAGTACTCGCCTGGGTAGAATGCGATGCGTTGCAGATTACTATCCGTCTGGTAGATGATTTCTTGTCGCTGTGTTTGAAATGTCGGCAAGTCATTAACAGGAAGTGTCCAGTAGATGGTTGCGGTATGGTCGTCCCACCACAGGACGTATGATTGCGTTATGAGTACACGCTGGGGATCGTATGTTTTTTCAAGAAGAATGGGTGTGCTGCCATTTCTCGGCATGAGCCACAATCCATTGTCGGCAAGAAGTATAAGCGAATCAGTGGTTTCGTACATGGTAGCGCGCGAAATATCCGCAATTGAAGTGGTTGCCCACAAGCGCGCGTTCGTTGAGAGAAGATCTGTTTCGTACGGCTGGCCGTTTTGTGTGTCCCAAAAGGTCAGATGTGCGGGTGATACGAAAAATCCGCCGATACTTTGCAAAAGCTGTTTGAACGATCCGGTTGTCCGTTCCCACCGAGCGAAGTTTGTTCCCGCAAGAACAAAATATGTGCTGGGATTATTCGGATCTCGTGCCATAAAACGGGGTCGTTCGTTTATCAGGAGCGAAAGTTCGGTTTGTTTGTACAATGACTCTATGCGCACACTGTTGTTGGTGCGCCGCAGTTCCAGCCAGTCGCCGGGAGTCTGTATAAGCGCGTAGGCGTTTGAATTGTCCCATTGCCACGAGGCATCGGGTGGAATGGAAGCGGCTAGAGATTGCGATGAAGCATTTTCAAATGCAAGGAAATGTTTTGCCACTGCGTCATACACCCGAACAGGTTGGACCGAATGGTCCGAATCCAGAAGCAGAATGGACGCGTCGAGAGATGTATGTATACTAGTTGTGGACCCCGTGAGAAGTACCGTATGTTGGGGGAATGTCGGCATGAGGATCGGATATGCTTCTGTGACTGCAGAGGGAAGTATGAGAAGAGATTTTTTCCATTGCTGGAATCCTTTATGTGAAACAGTAAGTTCGTGTGTGCCCGGATCAAGGTTTTGTATGAATGTGTTTCCCGTAATAAACGATGTGGTACGGATGATGGATCCGACAATTACATGACTACTTGCTGGGTTTGAGTGAATAAAAACGCCACCAGTTTGGCGGAGTGCACGGTCAGAAAACGAGAAACGATAGCCAAACGTATAGAAAAGCAGAGGCACGCTTATAATCAGAAACAAGAATGTGCTTACAAAAAAAAGCTTTCTCCGGGTGCGGTAGGTCATGCCTTGATGCTAGCAGAAAGTGGTGATAGAGTTAACCCTGGGAGATTTTATAGGCTCCTCATATAGTACCCATGTCTCGTTTTATCATTCGCGGCGGAAAAACGCTCGCGGGAACAATAGCTGTCCGAGGCGCTAAAAATCACGCCATAAAGATATTCCCGGCGTGTCTTTTGTTTTCAAAGCCGATTGTAGTAAAGAATGTACCGGGTATTGAAGATGTCTTGCGTACCCATGAATTGCTTCGAGATCTTGGGTTTTTGGTGGAAGACCAGGGCGAACGCACATATCGCATCGTCCCGCCGGCACGTGTTGCAGCTTCTTCTCTCCGGCGTGATATCGCGGAGAGAATTCGGGCCTCCATTTTATTTGTAGGCCCTCTTCTTGTGCGTCAAGGCCGCGCGGAATTCCCGTTTCCCGGCGGATGTGTAATTGGTCGACGGCCCATTGATCTTTTTTTGGATGGATGGCGGTCAATGGGTATAGAGGTGCGTGAAAGCGGAGGCATATTCCGGCTTAAGGCGACCCGAGTGCGTGGCGCCGATTATACGTTTCGCATTGTAAGCCACACCGCGACAGAGAGTTTGCTCATGACGGCAGTTCTTGCAGAAGGGACGACAATTCTCCGTAATGCCGCGCTTGACCCCGAGATAGCGGCCCTTGCCGACTTTTTGAATGCGAGCGGTGCTTCTATAACCGGTGCGGGAACGCCAACTATCCGCATAGAAGGAATGAGTGGCACGTTGCTGAAAGGAGGAACATGCACAGTGATACCGGATCGTTTGGAAACGGGAAGCTTTGCCATTTTGGCAAGCATCCTTGGCAAAAAAATCCGTATTACCGATTGTAACCCCCAGCACGTGGAAGTGTTGTTGCAGCATCTCCGTACCGCAGGAGTGTCTATTAGACAGGGAATGGATTGGATTGAAATAAAACGACCTCTGCGCCTTACGGCAGTGGGGGTGCGCACCCGAGAGTATCCGGGGTTTGCAACAGATCATCAGGCGCCGTTTGTTGTGCTGCTTACACAGGCAACAGGACAAGCAATGGTGTTTGAGACGGTGTTTGAAGGACGGCTTTCCTATCTTGAAGAACTAAATCGTATGGGCGCATGCATTACACAGTGTGATCTCCATCGCACAATTGTGAACGGTCCTACACGACTTCGCGGACGCGCAATGGAAAGTCCGGATCTGCGTACAGGCATCGCGTTTGTCATTGCCGCACTTGTTGCGAAAGGCACGTCTTCCATAGGGAATATTTATCAGATAGATCGGGGGTATGAACAGCTAGACGAACGGCTGCGTGCATTGGGAGCGGACATTAAGAGAGAGTAGTTAGGCACTAGGCATTAGGCTTTAGGAAACAAAGATATTAAAATAATTCCTAATTGCCTAGAGCCTAGAGCCTGGAGCCTATGTTCAATTTCATAACAAAACTTGGCATAGATTTGGGCACCGCGAACACATTAGTATTTGTGCCGGGGCGCGGCATCGTGCTCAATGAGCCATCTGTTGTCGCGGTTTGTGCGCGGGATCATAAGATTCTTGCGGTGGGCAACGAGGCAAAGGTTATGATTGGGCGTACTCCGGAGGATATCATTGCCTACCAGCCCATGCGCGATGGCGCCATAGCGGATTATCGAGTTACGGAAGCCATGCTTCGATATTTTATTGCCAAAGCCTGCGGGCGGTTCCAGATATTCAAACCCGAAGTAATGATATCCGTCCCGGCGGGCGTTACGTCAACAGAGCGTAGGAGCGTCATTGAAGCAGCTGTGAAAGCAGGCGCGAAATCAGCGCATGTTGTCAAAGAGCCGATTCTCGCCGCTATCGGCGCCGGGATTCCCATACATGAGCCATCTGGCTATATGATTGTAGATGTCGGGGGCGGCACCACGGATGTCGCGGTAATTTCTCTCGGAGGAATAGTCGCAGCGACATCCGTAAAAGTCGCTGGAAATAAAATTGATCAGGCTATTGCCGACTATATAAAAAAACACTTGAATCTCGCAATCGGGGACCGCACGGCCGAGGAAATAAAAATCGCCATCGGTTCTGCGGTGCCGGTGGAAGAAGAATTGAGTTATGAGGTACGCGGACGCGATTTTCTTACCGGCCTGCCCCGTACTGCAGAACTTTCAACCAATGATGTGGTCGATGCCATATCAGAACGGCTGCAGGAGATGCTCCGCGCAGTCAAAACAGTGTTGCAGGAAACGCCGCCGGAGCTCGCCGCTGATGTTATTGACCATGGTATCATCATGACGGGTGGCGGAGCTCTTCTTAGGAATATCGATGAATTAGTATTTCGTTCTACCGGCGTGCCTGCGCGCATCGCGAAAGACGCGGCACTGTGTGTTGCGCGCGGCACCGGCGAGGCGCTGGAACATTTGGATGTATATAAGAGGAGTATACTAGCGAAGAGATAGAAAATGAATTATCTATGATTATCGGTCATCAGCGCCAAATTCAGCTGCTGGATTTACACATTCGTACCGATGCGTTGTCTCACGCGTATCTTTTCACCGGTCCGCGGCAGGTGGGAAAAATGACGATAGCGCGAAGGGCTGCCGCATCTGTACTATGTTTGAAACGTCCGCGCGGCGTACTTGCTTCATGCGGCACCTGCCAGTCTTGTACTACATTGGCGTCGCAGGCACATCCAGATGTTTTCGAACTCTCTCCTGGCGGCGGGGATGCGGGGAAAGCACCTCTTCGTATCGGCGATATACGCGATCTTCGCGTACGCGCCGGACAGTCCGCGTATGCCGGGAAAAAACTTTTTTTTGTTGATGACGTATCACATAGCACGCACGAGGCGGCAAACGCATTGCTTAAAGTGCTGGAAGAGCCGCGCGGAGATACTGTTTTTTTTCTTATAGCTCAACAAGCCCAAGATGTATTGCCCACTATTCGTTCCCGCGCCTGGCAGATGCGTTTCTGGCCGGTCTCGTACGAACTCCTGGAGACATGTCTTGTTGAGAACTATCACATACTGCCGGCGAGCGCGGCATGTGCTGCTCGTCTTGCTTACGGATGTCCCGGTGCGGCGCTGGAGTTTTGTTCTCTACCGCCTGAAATTCTAAAAAAGA